>NZ_JBSSEF010000005.1:0-136877 GCF_054061455.1 Thermostichus sp. OS-CIW-20 | reverse complement strand
TTTTACATACCTAGCCATACCAAGCAGCCATACTGAACATACTGGGCATTATTTTCAGTATAGTCCAGCATATCATTGACTAGAGTCATGCTCCCAACCGCCTTGCTCCCGGAGATATCCTAGGCCGGTTGGAGAGGGCCGTAGCTATCCTTGATCCCCAGGAAGAGTCGGTGCTCAGCCTGTGTTGCGCATACCGGCGGCGATGCCGTTGATGGTGAGCAGAGCTCCCCGCAGCAGCTCGGCGCGGTTGTACTGGGTGTTGTGGAAATGGGATTTTTGCTTGCCACGCAGGCGCTTGAGGAGCGAGACCTGGATAAACCCGAGGGGCACGATTGAACGGTTGCGCAGTTGCACCGAGCGCTTCAGATAGGGGTCGTTCTCCAACAGCTCCTTGTGTCCTGTAATTTTCAAAACCATCTCCCGGGTGCGGTACATCTCCTGGGCAATGAGCTCGAATAGCTCCATCGCCCGCTCCAGGCGCTCGGGGGAGCTCATCTCTCGCACGTAGTGGCGGGCAATTTGCAGATCCGCCTTGGCCAGGGTCATCTCCACTTTGGAGATCACCATGCGGAAGAAGGGCCACTCGCGGTAGAGATGCTGCAGGTGGTTGAGGTTGTGTTCGCCTTTAGCCGCGTATTCCTCTAGAGCGGTGCCCACTCCATACCATGCGGGCAAGAGAAAACGGCTCTGTGTCCAACTGAATACCCAGGGAATGGCCCGCAGGGATCCGATATCTTTCGAGTTACCGCTGCGGCGAGCTGGGCGGGAGCTAATCTGCAGTTGGCTGATCTCTTCGATGGGGGTGACCTCGTGGAAAAACTCGACAAAGCCTTCCTGCTCGTAGACCAGGTTGCGGTACACCTGGCGAGAGCGCTCTGCCAGCGATTCCATCAGGCGCGACCACTCGTGCAGGTCGTTGGGGTAGGTGCGCAGCAGGCTCGCCTGGATGACGGCGCTGGTAACAGTTTCCAGGTTAAAAATGGCCAGATCCTGGAGAGAGTACTTAGAGGCCAACACCTCTCCCTGCTCAGTAATCTTGATGCGGCCCCCCACGCTGCGCCCCGGCTGGGCCAAGATCGCCTCGTAGGCCGGCCCTCCCCCGCGCCCCACCGAGCCACCCCGGCCATGGAAGATCTGCAACTTCACTCCATAGGACTCGGCCACCGCCTGCAGCCGCTGCTGGGCTTTGTAGATCTCCCAGTTGCTGCTTAGAAAGCCAGCGTCCTTGTTGCTATCCGAGTAGCCCAGCATCACCTCCTGTAGGTTTTCCTGCTGGGCCAGGTACTGGCGATAGAAGGGGATCTCCAACAACTGCCGCAGCACCTCTGGCGCCCCCTTTAGGTCTTCAACGGTCTCGAACAACGGCACCACCGCCAGGGATCCGCGCCCGCTGATGGGATCGTAAAGGCCCACCTCCTTAGCCAGCAGCAGCACCTCTAACAGATCGCTCAACTGGCGGCTCATGCTGATCACGTAGGTTTGGCACATGGCCATGCCAAATTCCTGCTGCAGCCGGCGCAGGGTGCGAAAGGTGGCAATCAGCTCCGCCGCTTTATCGGAAAAGGGAGCTTCTAGAGGGATGAGGGGCCGGCGGGTTTGCAGCTCCCGCAGGAGAAAAGCTGTTTTTTCCTCCTCCGTCATCTCGCTGTAGGGCCGCGGCAAGATCCGCAAGTACTCGAAGATCTCGGTGAGAGCGGCCTCGTGGTAGCTGCTGTCTTGGCGGATATCCAGGTGGGCCAGATGGAAGCCAAAGACCTGCACCTGGCAAATGAGGTGATCCAACTGGCGGCAGGAGAGGCCACTGTTTTTCAAGCTGCTCTGAATAAGCTGCAAGTCGGCCAGAAATTCTTCTGCATTGGCGTAGGCGTTGTCCAGAGGGGGCGGGACAGGCAGGCAAGCGGAGTCGGCCAAATTGCGGTTGCGCTCCCGCGTCAACTCCAGCCGCCGCTGGATGTAGCTGAGCTTGAGCCGGTAGGGCTCTTGGCGATATTGCAGCGAAAAGGACTCGTAAACCTCGGGCATGCGGCGGCGATCCTGCTCAAGGACATCCAGCAACTGGCTGTCCACATCCCCCCAGTGCAAAGAGACGCTCAGGGTTTTGGTGAGGGCCTTCACGGACTCGATGTACTTGCCCAAAATCAGGTTGCGCTGGTAGCAGGCCGTTTGCCAGGTAACGTCGGCAGTGACGGAAGGGTTGCCGTCCCGATCCCCGCCCACCCACGAGCCGAAGTTGCAAAAGCCTGCCGGCGGTGGCTCGACGCTGGGAAAGGACTTTTTCAAGCTGCGGCTGAGGTACTCATGCAGCAGAGGGATAGCCTGAAACAAAACCTCTTCAAAATAGTGCAAGGTGTAATCGACTTCGTTCAGAACGGTCGGTTTGGACTGATGCAACTCGTCGGTGTGCCACCAGAGCAAAACTTCCTCTGCCAGCTGTTCTCTCAACATCTGAGCTTGCAGAGGGTCGAACTGCTCTGCCCAGTCCAGTTGGCTGAGCAGACGGGAGAAGACCCGTTGTTTTTCGCGGATGGTGTGGCGGACAATCTCAGTGGGGTGGGCGGTAAACACCAAGCGGATGTGCAGCCGCTCCAGCAGGCGGCGCAGCAAGCCAGGCGGCACTCCCTGAGCCCGCAGGTAGGGGAAGAGCCGTTCAAATTTTTCGTTTTCCCGCACGGTGCGCTGCTGGCTGTCCACCATGCGCATATCTGAGTCTTCTGCCCGTTCGTAGTGCTGTTCAACGATGTTGATCAACTGAAAGAACAAAGCGAAGGCGCGGGCCGTTTGAATGGCTGCATCAAGGCTGAGATGCTCGACAATTTGTAGTACTTCCGGGATGGGGTACTCCAAGGCCTGCCCTTCAGGGGAACACATGGAGCGCAGCCGCTGCAACAGATCTACCAAAGGCTGCCCGCACTCCTGCAGGATTACGGCTTCCCAAAGTTCTTCCACCATTTGCAGGCGGCGATTCAACAGGTTGTTCCTGCGGTCGAGCGCTTCATCCACGGCGAGGGCACGGGCCAAGGGATCCCGTTCCGCCAGTGGAGGGGCCTCCTTCAGGCCGTTGGCAGAACCCACTGCCCGCTCTGCAGTCGTCAGGTGGGAGGAAGAGGTCATGAAGGCAGCTCCTAGAACAACCATCCCAATATTAGAGCCTGTTCGCTGGAAGGGCAGATTACTCTTGGAGGAGAGCTGTCTCGGCAGCATGGCCAACTCTCCCCCTGTTTGCCCAGGGATCCCTAGAGGCGGCTACGAATAACAAATGAGTAGTTGCTGCCGGGCTCTAGTAAGTAATCCGATTTCTCCAAAAAACGGCTCAAGGGATCGCAAATCAAGGCCCGCCCTACAGAGGGTTCCACCTTCAGCTCCCCGGATCGAAAGCGCCAGCAAAAGCGCCAAACCCAACCGTTGGCGTTGACTTCCCCTTCAATGGCGCCCTCCTGCCAGGAGCGGCGGGTAATTTGTACATGGGCGGTGGTCTGCGGCAGTCGGCTCATCCAGAACCTCCCGACGGGATCCCCTGTAAGGTAGCGCGCAAACCCCTCTCCGAGAAGTCGAAGATGGGCGATGAGGGGCTAGATAGATGCTAGGTGGAAAGGGATCCCGTTAATTGGATGGTTCTCTTGCCGAGGATAAAAGCAAGCCCCCCGTGGGGGGGCTGTTTCTTCAGCTCCTGAGGCCGGTATTGATATAGAAACTATTGAGCGGCAGTTGCCAGAGCCTTGGAAGATTTTTTCTCCGGCTTCTCAGCCGCAACCTGCGCTAGCAAAGCCCGTAAGCTGGGAAAGAGAAAGTGATTTTCTTCGACATATTGCGCGCCGAATAGTCCCTTCTCCGCCCAGAAAAATCGGTCTATCGTGTGCTCGTTTCGCCGAACCAGAATCAGCGCAGGCGGCTGAATAGAGTTTTCCTGTATGTATCTCCGGGCGGCGGTTACAGACTTTTCTTCGCCGCTATCTAATTTAAATTGAGGAATATAATCTAAGATTTTGCGCCCCTCCAAACGACGGCGGCTCTTACGCTTTCTTCTCCTGACCAATGTCAGCCTCCTGTAGAAGGATTACAAGACAACCTTAAAAAATATATCAGCAATACCTAAGAAAATCAATAACTTCTACCGACTTTTGTTATCATCCTTTACAGAAATAACAAAGGACAACGAACGTCCTCCTCCACGAGCGGAAAAGTAAGGCAACTTACCTCTGTCTCCCCTCCAAGAACTTTGCCGGGAAACTGCTTATTCAGTTGAAAAATAAACCCTTTCTCCCCGGAAGGGAGCAAAGAGAAATAGGGTATCGATTAGCTCTGATGCCTGCGAAGAAAGTCAACTGCCAGCGCAGGAGACTCCCTTCCGATCTGGCCTCTGAGCTAGCATCGACAATAAGGAACGCTCAACAGAACACATACCTAAACCCAGGTACGGGCAACTCCCCTTAGTGGGGATTAGGGTTGGCCAATTGCAACTGCGCAAACCTAGAGCAGCTTCACCAAAAGGAATACTCGCGGGGCGAGCAGCCTTTGGAGAGGGTACTACGACTGTACAACCAATTTTCCGTTTCTACAATATGTCCAGGATAGGTTTCCCGTACTGCGTTAAACCCTTAGACGGCAGACAGACCTCTTGCTACTCTGGCTTCAGGGATGACCTGAGCCATAAGGGTTCCGGTCGGTCTCAGGTAGAAGCTGCAGGAGCCCCGCTTCGTACTCCCTTCCATCCCCCCGCCTCCCTGCCCCTGGTATGCGGGGGGTTGGGGGGGAAGGGAGGCGGTCGGAGCCGGGTAGTTTACTCTAGGTCGAGGGAGTTTTGGGCATGAGGAAATTCGCGTTGCTGGTGAGTCTGGGATTGATTCTGGGATCCCCGCCGCTTTGGGCGCAGGAGGCAACCCCGCTCCCCAGTCCTGCTGCAACTCCTTCTGCGGCTACAGGGGGGGCTCCCAGCCCGCAAGCTTCCCCAACTCTAACCCCAGAGCAAGTTACCGATGCTCAGGTGGAGCAGTTGGTGCAGATTCTGTTGGAATTGGATCCTTTGATCCGGGAAGCCAGCGCTCAGTTGCGAGAGACCCAGAACGAAGAAGAGTACGAGCAGATCATGCAGCGCACGGAAACCCAAGCCAGCCGCATTGTCGAGAAGCAGGGGCTGACGGTGGCCGAATATCGCGAGCTGATGACCTTGGCCAACGAAGATCCCGTTTTGAACCAGCGAGTGCGGGCCCGCTTGCAAAAAGTGATCGAAGAAAGGGAATCCTCTGCTTCTCCCCAGCCAGCCACCCCGACGCCTAGGCCCTAGGCTGAGCTGACTGCTGTTGGCCGGAGACAGAAAGAAGCCGGGGCAACCGCAAGGTAAAACAAGTGTGGTCGGCCTCGCTGTTAAGGTAGATTTTCCCTTGCAACAAGTTTACCCGTTGTTGCACAAGGGCCAAGCCCAACCCTGTCCCTCCCCGCCGCCGGGGATCCGAGCTGGGCACGCGGTAAAACTTCTCAAATACCCGCTTTTGTTCTGCAGGGGGGATGATGATGCCGGTGTTGCCAATTTGGATTTCCAGGTGAGGAGGAGCGCTGGTGACCTGTAGGTTAATCCGGTGCTGGGCAGGAGTAAATTTCCCGGAAAGCGCCGTAAAGCCCCTATCTTTGGGCAGGGGATATAAGGCGCTTTCTGGTAACCCCGTTAGCGGGTCGGGGGCCAAACTCTACACTTGGGGTACTGAGCAACTTTTTGGCAATCTTCCCGCTCCCGTCTCTCCAGGATGAGATCCTAGAATTGGAGTCTTCTAGGATCTTTTCTGGGACTTGAGGATGAAAACTCCGCCTGAAAGGCCCGCCCCCAAAGTCCAGGCGGGATCTCTGCGAGCTGCGCTGAGCATTGCGCTGTTTCTGTTCTTACTGGCGCTGGTTTCCTACTTGAGCCTCAACTTCGTGCTGGCCTTGGTGGACAAGCTCAGCTAGCCACTCCCTGAGGCGATTCCTCGGCGCGGATCTGCCGATAGCCCTTTGTCTTCGGCAGCAGGAAAGATACAATGGATTTACAGGGCTTAACACCTTTTCTCAGTTTCTACGCTCCCCATCATGAGCCCCCTCTCATGGCTGAGACCATTTTCTTGGTTCGCAGGTTCGCCGGGATCCGCTGGGCCTTATCTTGAGTCTCAACCTGCGCTGACTTGGCCCCGCCGGGATCTGGGCTGGAGGCGCTGGCTGCGGTACCTGTATCTGCGCCTGTTGCGAATGCAATCCTCCCCCAAAGAAATTGCCCGCGGCCTGGCGGCGGGAGTTTTTGCGGGTTGTTTTCCCATCTTCGGCTTTCAAACCCTGGTGGCCCTGCTGTTGGCCGTTCCTTTGCGGGGCAACAAGCTGGTGGCGGCGGCAGGAACTTGGGTGAGCAACCCCCTCACCTATGTGCCGATCTATGCCTTTAACTACCGGGTGGGGGAATGGCTGCTGGGATCCCGAACAGCCTTTGCCACTTCGGAACTGGTGGTAGCTCAGAACTGGATGCAGTGGGGCCTGGAGGTGTCGGCCACACTCTTGGTGGGCTGTGCGTTTGTCGGGTTTTGGGGCGCCCTCGTTAGCTACTTTCTGGGGCTGTGGCTGGTGGAGTGGATCCGCCGGCGGCGGAGAAGGGGCCGGGTCTCCTGTGAAGGGATGTAGGGCGGCTCAAAAGGCCCAACCCAAAGCTGAGCTAGGCCGGGATCCCTGCCGCCTCAGACTTCGGAGATGGATCCAACTTCAGAGAACAGAAGGGTTTGACGATGGAAGATATGCGATCGCTATTAACCGATCTCAGCCGCCGCTCTCAGCGATGGGGGGAACAGTTGGGATCCGCCTTGCAGACGGGCATGAGCCAGCTTACCCAAGCTCCTCAGCCGATTGTGTTGCTCTCGTCGCGGGAGCTGGAGAAGATGCGACGGGCCTGCCGCCTGGCTGCGGATCTGCTCAAGCACCTGGAGCCGATGGTGCAGCCGGGGGTCACCACCCAAGAGCTTAACGACGAGGCGGAGCGCTGGACGCGGGCCCACGGGGCCAGGAGCGCCCCTCTGGGCTACCACGGCTTTCCCAGGTCCATCTGCACCAGCGTCAACCACGTTGTCTGCCACGGCATTCCCAGCCCCAAGCAGGTCCTGCGGGAAGGGGACATTATCAATATCGATGTCACCCCCGTTTTGGATGGCTACCACGGCGACACTTCCAAAACGTTCTTTGTCGGGCAGCCTTCCGAGCGGGCGCGGCGTCTGGTGGAGGTGGCGGAAGAGTGCCTGCGGCGGGGCATTGCCGCCGTGAGGCCAGGCGGCAGAGTTGGGGATATTGGGGCTGCTATTCAAGAGTACGCCGAGTCCCAGGGCTACAGCGTGGTGCGGGACTTTGTCGGCCACGGGGTAGGACGGCAGTTCCACACGGCGCCCCAGATCCCCCACTACGGCGAACGGGGGAAGGGGGAAAAACTCCGCCCCGGCATGGTGTTTACCATCGAGCCGATGATCAACGAAGGCACGTGGGAGGTGAAGGTGCTTGCAGACGGGTGGACTGCTGTGACGGCAGACGGCAAGCTCTCCGCCCAGTTTGAACATACGGTTGCCGTTACCGAAACCGGCGTGGAGATCCTGACCCTACCCTCCTCCGGCCCTTGAGCAGGTATGAATAGCGCTAGCGTTGCCGATCCCCGCCTGCGTCTTTCCTCTGAGAATCTGCTGCTGCTGCTGGCGGCAGCGGCGGGGCTGGGCACAGGTTTGTTGGTGATCGGGTTTCGCTATCTCATCGGCTGGTGTCGCTATCTTTTGCAGGATACTCTCGTCGACAGCATTGTCAGGGCTGCGCAACAACACGGCCTGTTGCTGCTGGGATCCTGGGCAACCATTTTGGCGCCGCTGCTGGGGGGTCTGTTGATCGGCACCCTGGGGGTGGTTCTGCCTTTCCCCAACCTCAGCCTCTCCAGTTTGGTGAGTGCCAACCGGCCTCTCGCCCCTCGCCCAGAATGGATCCCACTTAAGCTGGTGGCTGCCGCCGTCTCGTTGGGGGCGGGAGCTGCGCTTGGGCCGGAGGCCCCCAGCGTGGAAAGCGGGGCCCTACTGGGATGCCTGCTGGGGCAAAACCTGCGCCTTGCGCGGGAGCGGGTGCAACTGTTGATGGCCGCCGGGGCGGCGGCGGGGCTGGCGGCGGGGTTTAACGCGCCGATTGCCGGGGTGTTTTTGGCGCTGGAGCTGGCTTTGGCCCGCACGTTCACCACTTCTGCCGTCAGTGTGGTGGTGTTGGCAGCGGTGGTGTCGGCCCTGATTGCCCAGGTAGGGCTGGGGGCGCAGCCGGCCTTTTTGCTGCCGACCATTACGCAGCCGGCTTTTGTCTTGCCCGCCTACGAGCTGCACAGTCTGCTGGAGGTGCCCCTCTATTTGGGTTTGGGCCTTTTGGCCAGCTTGGTCTCCATCGCCTTCGGCTATGCACTGGAATGGGTCAAGCACCTGTTCGGCAGTGGCCCCCTGGCGGCCTGGCCAGCTTGGAGCAAGCCGATTCTGGGCGGTGGGATCCTGGGCTGTGTCGGCCTGGGGATCCCGTTGGCCCTGGGGGTGGGCTACGAGACCATTGAGTCGATCTTGCAGGGGGTGCCCTTTTCCCTCGGCCAGCTTAGCTTGCTGTTGCTGGGCAAGGTATTCCTCAGCGCGGTGAGCGTGGGCAGCGGCTTTGTCGGGGGAACCTTTGCCCCGGCTTTGTTCTTGGGAGCGGTGCTGGGGGCAGGCTACGGCCAGGTGGTGGGAAAGGCTTTGCCTGCTATTGCCCTCTCTCCCCCTGCCGCCTACGCCATGGTGGGTATGGGGGCGGTATTGGCGGCCAGCGTGCGGGCTCCCCTGACGGCCATTCTGCTGCTGTTTGAGATGACGCGGGACTACCACATCGCCTTGCCGGTGATGGCGGCGGTGGGCCTGAGTATCTGGCTGACGGAGCAGTTGCACCCGCCGGCCATCTACCCCTCCGCCCGTCGCAGGCAGGAGCCGAAGGGCCTGACGGTGCAAGAGGTGATGGTGCCCCCTTCTCTGCTGCTACCCCAGGATACGCCCCTGCGGGAGGCGCTGGAGCGCTTGCTGCAGCAAAAGTGCCACAGCGCTTTGGTGGTGGACGGTCAAGAGCGGCTGCGGGGCATTCTCACCCTGGAAGACCTGGAGCGGGCCTTGGCCCACAAGCAGGCCGGGGAACTGGCCGAGCTGACGGTGGAGCAGGTCAGCCAGTCGCCTGTGCTCACCACTTTCCCCGACGAAGCCGTGGCGGTGGCCGCCGAGCCGCTGTACGAATACGATTTGCGCCAGTTGCCGGTGGTCTCGCGGGAGGATCCGGAGCATGTGGTTGGCCTCTTGGATCGGGAGCGGGTGTTGCTCTCCCAAGAGATCGAATCTGTGCGGCAAGTCCTCGAGCCGGAAGTTCCTGCCCCAGGTGGGGTCGAAAACGGGATCCCTTCTTCCCCTGCGCCGGCAGACTAGGGATCAGCGCTGCCGCAGCAGGGCGGAGGGGCATTCGTGTCGCAGAGGGCAGCGGCCACATTCGGGCCTGCGCGCCTTACAGATGCGTTTGCCCAGCCGGATCAAGTTGACGTGCAGGGAATAGGCCTTGCCCGCCGGGATCCGCGGCGACAGTTGGGCAAAGGTGTCGTCGGGGTGTCTGGCCCGCACCAAGCCAAGACGGTTGGCCACCCGATGCACATGGGTATCCACCGGGCAGAGATCCCGGCCCAGGCCAAACAACAGCACGCAGGCGGCTGTCTTCAGTCCTACCCCCTTCAGGGAAAGGAGATAGGCCAGAGCGTCCGCGTCGTCCAGATCCCGCAAAAAGTCCAGGCTCAGGGATCCCTGTCGCTTGACAATGGCAGCCAGAATCTCCTGAATGCGGGCTGCTTTGAGTTGGGCCAGGCCCCCGGGACGGATCACCTGGGCCAGCTTGGTTGGATCAGCAGCTAAGACAGCTTCCCAGGAGGGGAAAGCGGCTTTGAGGGCGCGAAAGGCGCGGCTGCTATTGTGGTCGGTGGTGTTCTGGGAGAGGATCGTGCCCACCAATTCGTCCAAGAGGTCGGGATAGAGGGGCAGACCATCAGGGCTGCGAGGACGTTGGGGGATGCCAAAGCACTGTTCCAGGCGCGCCAACAGTGATTCCAGCACGACGGCGTTGGGGCTCGCCTCACCAGGACGAGGTTCCAGCCAGGCTGAAGTCTCCATGGCTGCGGCAGGCTCAGGCAGGCGGCGGGCAAGAGGATCCCGATCCAATCTCGGCTGTACCACGGCTGGCCCCTTGGGGGAGTTAACGGGCGGAATCTCGGCAGATCTCCTGGAGCAGGCGGGCAACTGCCTTGCTGGCAGCAGGAGGAGCTGTCGCCTTCAAGTTGGCGGCCATTTGGGCAACCACCTGGGGCTGAGCCAACCAGGCCAGGGCCGTCTGCCGCAGCAAGTCCAGATTCGCTTCCGATTCTCGCATGACCACTCCCCCGCCGCGACCCACAAAAGCCAGGGCGTTGTGGTACTGATGATCCTCGGCGGCAAAGGGGTAGGGGATCAAAATGGCCGGGGTGGCGGTGGCCCACAACTCCGCCAAGCTGAGAGCGCCAGCCCGGCTGATGGCAAAAGTTGCCCGCTGCAGCAAGGCGGCCACATCGGCGCGGAAAGGAAAAGCGCGGTAGCGGGGGTGGGAAGGGATCCCGACCTCACTGCCGCCGGTCAAATGCACAATCCACGCCCCTGCCTCCAACCAGGCGGGGGCACAGGCGGCAACCAGGCGGTTCAGGCCCCGCGCCCCCTGGCTCCCCCCCATCACCACAATCAAAGGATCCCCCTCTGGAATCGGCAGATCCGCGGGCAAGGGCTGGGGCTGATAGAACTCCGCCCGCACTGGCGTGCCCACCACCCGGGTAACTGCCCCTGGCAAATGCTCTGCCGTTTCCGCCATGCCCAGGGCCACCAGCCGGCAAAATCTTCCCAGCCAGCGGGTCACCTTGCCCGGAAGGCAGTTGGACTCGTGCAGCAACACCGGCACCCCCAGCGAGCGAGCTGCCAAGATGGTCGGGGCGGCGATGTAGCCGCCGGTGGTCAACACCACGTCAAACTGGCCTGAAGCCAGGATCTGCCGCACCTGCAGCGTTGCCCGCGCCAACTGAACCAGGGATCCCAGCTTCTGCCAGGGGGATCCCTGCCAGCCGGACATGGCCACTCGGTGCAGCGGGTAGCGGTCCGGCACCAGCTTCGCCTCCAGCCGCTGCGGCACCCCCAGCCACTCAATCTGCCAGGTGGGCAACTGCTCGACAACGGCCAGCGCCGGAAAGATATGCCCCCCCGTCCCGCTGGCCGCCACCAGCAGCCGTGGTGGTGAGGTGGGATCCCTCCTGTCTCCATTCACCCTAGGACTAGGACGGGGAATTGCTGTAGCCAACGTAGCGCAAAAGCGTGCCCCGCTGCCCCAAGATAAATCCTCGGTCGGGGCCAAAGAACTCGATGCTGTAGAAATTGGCGGGAATGTTGCTCAATTTCTTGGCCTCCTCCCAGGTTTTGCCGCCATCGGGGCTGTGGATCAGAGTGCCGCCGCCGCCCACCACCCAGAGGTCGTGGTCGTTCTGGTAGGCCGCATTTAGATAGCCAAAGCTGAGGGCACGCCCGGGTCGCAACGGCTTGGACCACTCGCCGGAGGTGAAGTCACTCGTGAAGGCGATCTCCGCGCCTTGGTTCAATTTCCAGGCGCTGCCGTTGGGGCCAAAGCCCATGTTCTGAATGCGGCGAGAGCTTTCCCGCGGATACGGCTTCCAGGATCGGCTTTCTGGAGTGTAGAGAAAGTAGAAGCTGCCCCGCGACGACACGGCCAGATACTCTCCTCCTGGGCCGCGGGCAATGTTTTTAATCGCCCCAATCGGCTCTTCCACCTGGGCATGCCAGGTCTGTCCTCCATCTTCCGTGCGGTAGATGGCCCCCACATTGGTTACCATCTCAGCCGCTCCAGGACCCAGGGCTTGGATTAGGATCGGCTCCCCCGGCAGTTGCTTGCTGAGACGAATGGATGTCCAGTCGGATCCCTCGTTGAGCGTGTGGAGGAGGATCCTCGGCTGCCCCACCACCCAGCCTTCTGCTCCGGCAAAGCTAATCGAGCTCAGATAGGCTTCCGGCTCCAGTGCCGTCAGCTTGCGCACCTGCCAGTGGAGGCCGCCATCCTGAGACTCCAACAGCGTCGCTTTATCGCCCACCAGCCAGCCATGAGAAGGGTTGGTGCCGGTGAAAGCAATGTCCAGCAGAATGTTCTGGGTGGGCACCTCGACTTGTTGCCAGGGCACCACCTTCATGTCCGGCATCCGCGCCGCCATCAGCAAGAGAGAGAAGGCAGCTAGCAGCACCAGTCTCCAGAGCTTAAGCATTTTGGCCATCACTCGACGAAATAGAAACTCATCAAAAACAAAAATCCCAGCGCCAACCCCAAGAAGATGAGCAGGTTTTTCTGGGCAGGGGTCATCACATTGACCCCCAGGCCATAGCGCAAGTTCTCTTGAAAACCGGAAGGCTTGCCCTTGGCGCCCACCGCTTGAAACAGGCGCTTGCCGGCGCGGCACACCGGACATCTCCAGTCGGCGGGCAGCTCCTCAAAGGGCACACCTGCCGGGATCCGATTGAGCTGATCCCCCTTGGCCGGCTCGTAAACATAGCCACAAGAGCGACATTCATAGCGCTGCATGCGCAGGGGATCGCCAACCTGTGCATCGGTTTCATCTTCCGGCAACTCGATCAGCTTCGGTACCCTAGAGGGCTTGGGCTGGTTGACGGGATCCGGTTGCGAGCCATTCATGGTCTGGGAGGCATTTGCATCATCAAATCTTATTATGAGAGGAATTGTTACAAAAATCTACTCGGCCTTCTGCTCCTTTCCTTTCTCAGACCTTTCCTCAAAGCATCGATTGCCAACTCAGGGGGCAGGGAGATTTTGCGGAGTTAAAAACAGCCACGAGATGGGATCCCCTGGGACTCGGTCTTGAACAGGGGCATACCTGGCCTCTCTTGACACCTCTCTGGCAGCGTCAAGGAACGTCGTCTCACTCGCCAGCAGGGCAAGGGCTCTGGCAGACAAACCGGCCAGGGTTCACGCCTCGGATCCCATGCTATGTTTTGACTATCCTATTCGCGTGTTGTGCCAGTGGGTGTCCGCTATGACCACGCCCCCTCGCCGACCTACCCTTAACCACGTGTTGATCGTCAAGGATCGCCACGGGCCAAAGGCCTACTGGCTGACAGCCGAGCTCTATTCCTTGGGGCGGGATCCGAGCAACAGCATCCGCATCGACTCCCAATACGTCTCCCGCCACCACGCCATTTTAGTGAAGACCGAATCTCCCTCCTCTCCCGATGGGTTTACTTACCAAATCATCGATGGAGACATCCATGGCACGCCCAGCACCAACGGCCTTTACATCCGGGGGGAGCGGGTGGAGTTTCGCGATCTTGAGGACGGAGACGAGATCCAGTTTGGCAACGACGCTACTGCCACCTACTCCCTGCAAGCTCAGGATTTGGACAGGATTCTCTCCTCCTTTGAAAATACCCAGATCGTTGGCCTGTGAGAGCCGACTCATCAGTCAGGGGGAAGGTTTTGGCGAGGTAGGATGGTTGCCGGCGGGGGATGCTCAACTCCTTGCAGCGCGGCAGCTCCCTGATTTAGAGGCCTGCAGCTTGCCGTCGCCAGTGGTGGGGAGGAGCGCTGCCCGCCACTGTGGAACGGGTAGGCTGCTACTGGGCAGCAAGCGCTGACCGCAGTCTGCAAGCCGGCTCCAACTCCAGAGCCGGCGACCAAGAAAGGCCTACAGCTCGCTGGCGCGAGCCGAGGGAGTAACCGGCAGCCACGCTCCAGAAGGGAGCGGCGTCGCGCTAGTAGTTGGGCGTCCTACCAGTTGCGGCAAATTGATTACCTACGAAGTGCTGTGGGCAGGGGTAGCGATGGTGTGGGTGCCACCTGCCTACAGGTCTCAGACCTGCCACCAGTACTTGTAGATTGGCCAACGGGAAGGGAAGCGATTCCGTTGTAGTCTGGGTTTGCCTTTACCTCTGGGTGGTGATGCGGATTTTGTTTCCCCGCTGGCGCTTTCGCGGCGGAGAGTGGCTGGGGCCATGGCCTCGCTCCGACAACTAGAGAGAGATGGAGGGATCCATTGCCGTCAGAATCGGGCTGGGAGAGCTTCCCGGAGAAGCCTGGGTTTTGAACAGGTCTGTACAGGCTGAGGGGAGCTGAGAGTTATTGCTGATCCAGAGTTTCGCCCCATGCAAGTGCTGGCGCCAAGATCAACCTCTACCTGAAAATCCTCGGATCCCGTCCGGATGGGTAGCCGGAGATGTAGAGTTTGACCCACCGGGATTCTGCTGGATCCCTGCAGCCTCAGCTAGGGTGTCAACTGGATTGATCGGATACGGGATCCCCATCTGGATCCTTCCGTCTGCTTGCCATAGTAGGATCAGCACCTACGTACCCTACCTTGCACGGGCCGCCGGCTTAAGCGGCCAGGGTTCTTCTGACTTGGAACGCTCTCCATGCCGCCCATTACCAAGATCCTGATTGCCAACCGAGGCGAGATCGCCCTGCGCATCATCCGCACCTGTCAGGAAATGGGGATCCGCACCGTGGCTGTCTACTCCACTGCGGATCAGAACTCTCTACATGTCCAACTGGCGGACGAAGCAGTCTGTGTGGGGGAAGCCCCAGTGGCCAAAAGTTATCTCAACATCCCCAACATCATCTCGGCAGCCCTCACCCGCGGGGCCACTGCCATTCATCCGGGCTATGGGTTCTTGGCGGAAAATGCCAAATTTGCCGAGATGTGTGCCGACCACAACTTGATCTTCATCGGCCCCTCGCCAGAGGCGATGCGCAAAATGGCCGACAAAGCCACGGCCCGCGAGACCATGCAGGCGGTGGGCGTGCCGACCGTGCCCGGCAGCCGCGGGCTGATCACCTCTGACGAGGAAGCGGTGAGGCTGGCGGAGAAAATCGGCTATCCCGTGATCATCAAAGCCACCGCCGGCGGCGGGGGGCGGGGCATGCGGGTGGCCAGAGATGCCCAAGAATTGCTGAAGATGATGCGCACCGCCCAGGGGGAAGCCCAGGCGGCCTTTGGCGATGGGGGCATCTATCTGGAGAAATACATCGAGCGCCCCCGCCATGTGGAGTTTCAGATTTTGGCCGACAGCCACGGCAATGTGGTGCACCTCTACGAGCGGGATTGCTCGATTCAGCGGCGCCACCAAAAGCTGCTGGAAGAGGCCCCCAGCCCGGCTCTGACCACGAGCTTGCGCGCCCGCATGGGGGCAGCGGCGGTGAAGGCAGCCAAAGCGGTGAACTACGTGGGGGCGGGCACGGTGGAGTTTCTGCTGGATAAAAACGGCCAGTTCTACTTCATCGAGATGAACACCCGCATCCAGGTGGAGCACCCGGTTACCGAGATGGTGACGGGGCTGGATTTGATTGCCGAGCAAATTCGCATCGCTCAAGGTCAACCCCTGACCTTTCGCCAGAAGGATGTGGAACTGCGGGGCCATGCCATCGAATGCCGCATCAACGCCGAGGATCCCAAGCAGCAGTTTCGCCCTTGCGCTGGCACCATCAGCGCCTATTTGCCTCCTGGAGGGCCGGGGGTGCGCATGGACTCCCACATCTACACCGACTACACCATTCCCCCCTATTACGATTCGCTGTTGGGCAAGCTGATCGTCTGGGGGCCCAACCGGGCAGCCGCCATCCGCCGCATGCAGCGGGCGCTGGGGGAATGCGCCATCACCGGGGTGCCCACCACGATCCCTTTCCACCAGCAGATCCTGCGCCACGAGGCTTTTTTGCGGGGCGAGGTGTACACGGATTTCATCGCCCAACACCTGCTGACTGGCCAGTAGCAATCCCTTCGGAGATTGCCAGAGAGCGTCTTTGAACGGCGCTGGCCAAAAGTTGAGGCTAAAGTTAAAGGTGAGTGGAGGGTTGCTGGTCGTGCCGATGAGGGATCCCCGGCCCGGCTTGGTTCAACAGGCCCATCTCCAGCGTCAGGCGAGCTGCCCCGTGCCCAGCCTGAGCCAGTTGGTGGGGCAATTTTTGCAGGAGCGGCAGCGGGATCTGGCCCCGGCCAGCCGCCGCACCTACCGCATTGCCCTGGAACAGTTTGCCAAAACTTGCCCGGTGCCGCTGCCTCAGGTGCAGCCGTCCCACGTTCAGTCTTTTTTAAACAGCTTGAAGGGGCGTCCATTTCGCAACCGCTCCGGCCAGTGGGTTCATCCGCCCGCCTCTCCCGCCACCTACAACCTCAAGCGGCTGGCGCTGCAGCAGTTTTTTGAGTGGGCCAGCCAACGGGGCTACTTTCCAGATCCCTTGCCCACCCAGGCGATTCGGCCTGCCCGCCTGCCCGCCCGTCTGCCTCGCGACCTGGATCGGCTGTTGTTGCAGCGGGTTCTGCAGCGGGCCCAGAGCCATTCTCTGCGCTATGCGGCCTTGATCCGCCTGCTGCTGGAGTGCGGGCTGCGGGCACAGGAGCTGTTGGACTTGACGGTGCAGGATTTTCAGATCAGCCCTGAGGGATCCCTGTTGGAGGTGCGCTGTGGCAAGGGCAGCAAACCCCGCGCTGTGGCGGTCGGGGATCCCCTCTCCGAGCTGCTGCAACAATATCTGAGCCGAGAACGGGGCCCGTGCGCGCCGACGGATCCCTTGTTTGTCTCCCAATCCCGCTGCCCGGCCTACCGGGGCCGTCCCCTCACCTACGATGGCCTACGTCATATTGTGCTCAAGCTTACCGAGCCCGAGCCGGGCCACCAAACCCCCCACCAGTTTCGCCACAGCTTTGCCACCTTGCTGCTGGATCGCGGCGTTGCCCCCGAACACATCCAACACCTGCTGGGCCATACGACTGCCGCCATGACGATGCGCTACACCCAGCGGGCCAACTTGAGAGCAGCTATTGCCCATTCCCGCGCGATCTTGGATCAGGGCTTGATCTAGGGATCCCCTGTTGCGCCGTGGCCTCTATTACTAGTAGGGAGAGGTTCAGATTGCTAACAGAAAGGGAAGCCGGACATCCAAAGGGCAGCCCCGAAAAAGAAATCAATCAGGTACACCTGGCTAAGGTGCTTGGAATGACCTGAAAACAATCGAATGGGTTATTTCAAGTTACACGCTGGAGAGGAAGGTAGAGCACATGTTCTCTCTCCTTTCCCATAGGCACCTGCGAGCCAAGGCTGGCCTTCTGCTGCTCCAACCAGATGATCAGATGTCTGTTCTCAGGGTAGTATTCCAGAACATACTTAATGAAGTCATCAATTGTACATGGCTTGCTGAAACCTCCCATCCACTGATGAAAGTGGCAATGCACTTCGTCGGCTATGGTAATCAGGTTGGAGAGATTCGCTGCAAGCTTTGGATAGTGCGCTTCAGAGTAGAGATGATGAACCGTTAGGCTACTGGCTGCTTTTCGAGTAACTCTACAAAGATTTTTATCCCTTTTTCTTGCAAGATCTTTTGCCCTTTCTATCTCTCTTTGTCGATCCTGGATTTTCTTGACGATTACCTGAATTTGAGGTTCAATGCGTTCGCTAACATATTGACACCAGTCTTTTCTGTGGTTTTGCTTGAGAACCTCTCCCATAACCTTGGCAAGCTCATAGATACCTCGCAAAGAGAGGTAAACAGTGTCATCATTACCAAAACGTGTGTAATGAACGTCTTTGATTAACTTACTTTGCTTCGATGCAAGCTCAAGCGCCTTCTTAAGGTAGTCAGTTCGAGTTCTAAAGATCATCACAACATCTCGACGAGATAGCCAAAACTGATCTTGTCTTTTGACCAGAGAGGAGCTGTTTTGAAGGATCCTGTAATCTACCAGAGCTTTCTGCTTCTTGCGATGCTCTTCCTTGAACCAATTCCTAATGCTTGTACCTGTAGAGGATTTGCAACCTTGCTCTGATCGAGACCTTAAAAAGGATAAAATGGCATAAGCGCCGGACCGCGTGTATTCCCTTAGCCCAGAACTTTTGTTGATAACACGATAGTCTTTACCTTCCACCAGTTTCCATGCATCATCGGGGATACTGTCAAAGTGAGCTTCAATCTCTCTGAGTTCCTCAAGGCTGATACCCAAGAAGTTGGCGAGCTTGTTTGAGGAAACATAGACTATAGCCATTGCTCAAACTTCTCCGTAAGGCTTTTGTAGAAAAGAGTCAATCGCTGGAAAATTTTGTCATCTCCCGTCGGAGAATCGGGATGGTAAATCTTGCTCAGGCGATAAAAAGCAGCTTTGATGTCTTCATCGGTAGCTCGATCAGGGTCAAGCCCAAAAACCCGCCAAGGCAAGTCGTACTTGAAGATGTTGATCCCATTGATGCAGCCATACCCCTCTTCTCCCTCTTCGTTGGGAAGGATCCCGATGTGCTGACGATAAATGCGCTCCAAATCATCTATGTTGGATAAGTTCAGCTTGCCCATACCACTGGTTGCCAGTCTGAAGCTGGCTGATTTTCTCAGCTCGGCTGCGTTTTTAACGCCAAAGTGGTTGTAAATGGCTTTCTGCAGCTCTTTGACAGGCAGCCGGGGCGGTGGCTGTAGCTGCCTGACTACAAACCGGGCAAAATTCTCTAGGAGCTCCTTAGAAATGCCATAAGTATCCGAAAGACGCTGGATTTCTGCGGCAATCGCCACCTGCGGGTCGGGCCCAGCTCCTTCTTTTGAGGTTGTCCTGGTTGTTTTGGTTTTTGTGCTGGTGGCTTTTCTGGGCACGGTTTCTCCTCAAATCACCAATGCCAAGTGCAAACCTGCACAAAACTCACAGGCTGCCTGTGAACTTATCTGCACGATGAAGCAGAGAATTTCAAATTAGTGAAACAATGTTGTCGGTAACCGTAAAACCCTGCATCACATAGGATGCACCCTGGCGATGCCCAGTTGGATAGATTGGTGTGGGGAGCGAATCCGCACGGGGGATCCCCTGGGCAAATTGCGCCCACATCCGGCCGTTAGAGCACCCTTCCTCTGGAGCGCGCTTACTCTAGCTTGTTTTTCGGATACTTGTCAACCCAAGGTCTGGGGCAGCCTTTGTTTTCCTTCAGCTTTTGGGGATCAGCCGCTTGGGACAGGCAGCACGGATGTGGGATTCGCTCAGGTCGGGCATGAGGGCCAGGGCCCGTTGAGCATCGATTTGCGCTTCGCACACCGCCTCCAGCACCTGTTCGGCCAGAAGGGAAAGGGGCATATCGGCGGTTTGCTCAGGATCGGTATCCTCTCTAATTTGTCGAACTCCCACCGGCGGGGGAGGCAACACCAGCGGTGCCGCCTGCGGCGGCAAGGTGGTGGAGGTACCCACCTCCAACTGCGCTTCGGCCAGAGCCACACCGCGCCCTGCCACCCCACCGGGAAAAGGACTCTCCCATCCAATGTCAAACAAGCGCCGACACCCGTGATTCAGACAAAGCTTCCCTCAGCGCCCGCACCTGGGCCACCATGGCCACTTCATCCTGGAGGCGACTGACAGCTCTGCCCACCCCCACTCCTGAAGCACCGGCAGCGATGGCCAAGGGCACCGTCACCGCTGAGAGGCCAGAGGCGCAGATGACCGGCAGCGAGACCACCCGGCTAATCTCATAGGCGGCAGCCAGGGTGGGGGCAGCCTTCTCGATTAGGCCCAGGGATCCGCCGTGACGGGGCTCAGCGCTGGTGCCGCCCTCGGTTTGGATGAGATCGGCCCCCAGATCCTCCAGTTTCTCTGCCAATTCCGCCTGCTGATCCAAAGGCAGCGTATGGGGAACGGTAACCGACAGGAGAGTGCGCGGCAGCAGGGAGCGGGTTTGGCGAGTGAGATCTAGAACTTCCGCAGCGGAGAAGATGCGGCCCGAAGGGTAGAAGCTGTCGTAATTGCCGATCTCGGCCATGTCGGCCCCCGCCTGCACGGCAGCAGCCAATTGCTGCGGGTCCACCGCCGACACGCAGATGGGCAGCTCGATCTGGGCTCGCACCTGCTGCACCAATTCGGGACTGGCGGCGATATCCACCCAAGTGGCTCCTCCCTCCTGGGCGGCGCGGGTGACTTTCAGCACCGACTGCAGGTCGAAGTTTTGCAGGCCGCTGATGATCTTGAGGGCACGGCGCCGGGCAAGGGCGTCGAAAAGGGCAGCTTGAGAGGCTGTGGTCATAGGCTTGTCAGCTTGTGGAAACGGGACACAGGAGGAGTGCAAGCAAATCGGCTGTGGAAACCTTTGCTCAGTCTAGAGGGTTTGCTGCCATCCTACAAGGGATCCATCCCAATCCTTTCGGACTATCGCAAGATCTTTCAATAAAATAGGGATCCCTTCTTGTGCTCTTGCCATGTACCGCTCTCCTTTCCCCTTCCTGGGCCTGCCTGAGCCGGATCCGGAGATGGCCCAAGCCATTCTGTTGCCCATCCCCTACGAGGCCACCACCTCCTACGGCAAAGGCACCGCCAAAGGCCCCCAAGCACTCCTGGAGGCTTCGGCGTACGTGGAGATCTACGACGAGGTGAGAGACTGCCAGCCGGCTTTCCACCCCAACTTTGCCGCAGAGATCTCCCGCTACTGGACGGCGCCGCCAGTGGAGTTCGAGGGGCTGGACACTCATGAGCTGGCCATGGCCGCAATCCAGCGCCGCGCCGCCGAGTGGGTGAGGCCGGGGCGGTTTTTGCTCTCCATCGGCGGGGAGCACTCCATCACTGGCCCCTTGGTTGCCGCCCACCTGCCCCACTACCCAGAGCTGCACGTGCTGCAGATCGATGCCCACTGCGACCTGAGAGACAGCTACGAGGGATCCCGCTATTCCCACGCTTCCGCCATGGCCCGTGTGGTGGAGCAAGTGGGCGGTCGCCTCACCCAGGTGGGGATCCGCTCCATCTGCGCCGAAGACCGCCAGGCCATTCGCAAGCACCGCTTGCACACCTTCTTCGCCCACAGCCTGCACCACAAGCTCGCCCAGGAGTGGATCCCCGAGGTGATCGCCACGCTGGGATCCCAGGTGTACCTGACGGTGGATGTGGACGGGCTGGATCCTGCTGTTGTGCCGGCCACCGGCACCCCCGAACCGGGTGGACTGGGCTGGTGGGAGACGGTGGAACTGATCCGGGCACTGGGGCAGCAGCGGCAAATCATCGGCGCCGATGTGGTGGAGCTGGCGGTCACCGGGGAACGGGAAACCGATCGCCGCAGCGCCTTCACCGTCGCCAAGCTGGCCTATCAGATCCTGGCGGCGGCCTTGGGCTAAGCTCCAGAAGAACTGGGCTATGGCCGGGTTCCCCCTGTTTCCACCTGGCCGCTGGAGCACCGGCTCCAATCTCGAAGCATCCAGACAAAATGAGGACTGGACTCTCTCTGCCGAGATCTTCTGCTAGCTTCCCAGGTGGCCCCAGCCATGTCTCCGCCTTCTTCCAGCTCCCTTGAACCGTCGCTGCCCCCCGTCGACGAAGAGCTCATCCACAGCCGCATTCAGGCCATCCGCGCCCAGATCCCAGAGCATGTGGAAATCATGGCGGTGAGCAAGGGTTACAGCGTCAACCACATCCGCGCCGCCTATCGGGCCGGGATCCGCCATTTTGGGGAGAGTCGAGTGCAAGAGGCAGCCGCCAAACAGGCGCAACTGCAGGATCTGACCGATATTGTCTGGCACTTGATCGGGCACCTGCAGACCAACAAAGTCAAACCGGCCCTCAGACAATTTGCCTGGATTGACAGCGTCGATAGCCTGCGCCTGGCCAAGCTGATCAACCAAAAAGCCTGGGAGCTGCACCTCACCCCCAAGCTCTGTCTGCAGGTGAAATTGGCCCCGGATCCCCATAAATTTGGCTGGCTCATCCCCGATCTGTTGCAAAGCCTGCCGCAACTGAATCAACTGCTGCAGGTGCAAATTGTGGGCCTGATGACCATTTTGCCTTTGGGCTTGAGCTCAGAGGCAGCCCTGGAGCTGTTTCGCAAGCTGGCCGAGCTGGCCGATCACATCCAGCGCAGCGGCTACGAGCATCTGCAGTTGCACACCCTCTCCATGGGCATGTCCGACGATTACCCCCTGGCGGTGGCAGCAGGCTCTAACTTGATCCGGCTGGGGCGCGCTTTGTTTGCCGATGCCGAACGGAAATAGATAGATGGAGTCTCTATGAAGCCGTTAAATTGTGATTAAATTTTGTGTAAAGCCGTCCAACTCCGGAGCTGCCCTGCAAGGCACGCTCAGGGCTGGAGTTCGGCCTGGATCGGGCAAAAACAGGGGAATCCTGCCTAAAATTTCCCTCGCAGGGCAAATTTTAGGTAAGTTTGTAATCATTGGCGTCACCTCTGTTAACACGTGTTCAAGCCGGACGAGGAGCAGAGTTGACTCTGGCCAGAGCAATGGCCGGACAAGTGGGATGACATCTTTACTTCTTCTGGGTAAACTCGACTCGTCGAGTCCATGGGTTTTGTTAACCTGCGTTGGCAGCTTCTTGAGCAAACCCTGTCTCGGCCTTTTGAAAAACTTTAACTAAAAATATGAGGCTGGAGATGCCCTTTGGCCGGAGTGGGCTACTCAAGATCCCATCAGGAGCCTGAATCCTGCGCTTGCCGCAAACCATGACCTGTAGTGAGGATGTGGACGATGAACGTCAATGGAATCTGGAGCAGGGTAAGAGATTTTGTGGGCCTAAATGATCCCGTGGACAGCCTGGAGGAGTACCCTGAGATGGAAGGGCAGGAGGATTACCAACTGCTCTACGAGGGACGCCGTTCTCAACCGGCTCCCGAAGAGCAGGAAGCCAGTGCCCTTCCACGCGGACGCCGACAGCGGGGAGTGGAAGCCGGGGAAGGGTCTGTCGGTCGAGAAGAGGCGCGGGGCCATCGGCGCAGTCAACATCGGGATCGCCTAGGGGGGGGCAGTATGGGGAGCAACGTGATTGGATTACCGGGCGTCAACCCACCCACTAGCGAAGTGGTGGTGCTGGAGCCGCGCAGCTTTGACGAGATGGCACAAGTCATCCAGTACCTGCGGGAGCGCAAGACGGTGATCATGAACTTGACCCTGATGGATCCCGCCGAGGCGCAGCGATCTGTGGATTTTGTTGCCGGCGGCACCTACGCCATCGATGGCCACCAAGAGCGCATTGGCGAAAGCATTTTTTTGTTCACCCCCAGCACGGTGACGGTCTCTACTCCAAGCAGCCAAGGGATGCCGCCGCTGCAGCGCCCTCTGCAAAGCCCCACCCCTCTCTGGCCCAGCGGCTATGAACATTTGCAGGCGGTGGGGCAGCACTAGCCGGCATGGAGCGACCGCTGCTGAGTGTAATCGGGGGTGGAGCCATGGGATCCGCCCTGCTGCGGCGTTGGGTGGCCGCGGGAGTTTATCCTGCAGCTCAGGTGGCTTTGCGGGAGCCCGACCCGGACAAGGCCAATACCCTACAGCAGGAGCTGGGCATTCGGCTGTTGGCGGATCTTGCCCAAGCAGGAGAGTCTGAGATTTTATTTTTGGCCGTCAAGCCCCAGGTTTTCCCGCAGGTGGTGGCAGAGATGGGCCAGCCGTCCGCCACGCAGTTGGTGATCTCGATTATGGCCGGGATCCCATTGCAGCAGTTGCAGCAGGCTTTTCCCCAGCAAAAGGTGGTGCGCACCATGCCCAACACGCCGGCGCTGGTGGGGGCGGGCATAACGGCCATCAGCTACGGGCCGGGGGTGACGCCCGCCCAGGTAGAGCAGGTGGAGAAGCTATTTCGCGCCGTGGGCCAGGTGGTGACGGTGCCGGAGAGCCAGATGGACGCGGTGACGGCCCTTTCGGGGTCGGGGCCAGGGTATTTGGCGGTGATCCTGGAGGCGCTGATCGACGGCGGGGTAGGGGTGGGGTTGCCGCGCTCCATCGCCACTCAGTTGGCGGTGCAGACCTTGGCGGGCACTGCCGCCCTTATGCAGCAAGAGAACCTTCACCCCGCCCTCCTCAAGGATCAGGTTACCAGCCCAGGGGGAACGACCATTGCCGGGATCCAAGCCCTAGAACAGGCGGGGGTGCGGGGGGCCTTGATGCGGGCGGTGCAGGCAGCCTACGAGCGCTCCCGTCAGCTACAGGGATCCTAGCGCCTGCCACAGCGGGCGGGCGATCCAGTTCCATCCCACCTTGAGCTGGTGCTCCAGGGTAGGGAGGCGCACCAGGTAGGCAGCTCGTCGGGCCAAATAGCCCAAGGGGCCGCTTAGGGTGAGGCCAGCGAGGGTGGAGACTACCGCCGCATCCACTCCCAAGCTCAGCATCTCCCCCAGAGAGAAGTAACGGAACGGCAGCAGGGGCCGCTCCTGCGTGAGCAGAGCCCACAGGTTCCAAGCACAATAGCCGGCCTGCTGAAAAGCCGCTTGGGCAGTGGCGGGCACCGGCTGGCCACTGGCATCCAGCACCGCCGCCGCATCTCCCAACGCGAAGATCTCTGGGAAGGTGGGAGTTTGCAGGGTGGGCAAAACCTGCAGCCGTCCCCGCTCAGTTTTGGGCAGATCCAAGTTGGCAATCACCGCTGCCGGTCGGGTTCCGACGGTCCACAGCACGCCATCCACAAGATCCGTGGCCATCTCTTGGGCCGCCAGCCGCTGCAGTTGCAGGCGGAAGGGAGGGGCGCCGTTCTCGCCCAGGGCCTCGATGCCCAAGACCTTGGTTTGCAACTCCACCTGCACCCGCCGTTGGGCCAGCGCCGCCTGGGCCGCCTCCCGGCTGGAGGGGGCAAACCCCGACAAAATCTGGGATCCCAGCTCAATAAGACGGATCCGGCCGCGCGATCCCAGCCGGTCAGCCAATTTGCAGGCTAGCTCTACGCCGCTGGCCCCCGCCCCCACAATAGCCAGGTGGATCGCCTGAGCCGGATCCCGGGCTTCTAGAGTTTGCAGGTGGGCCCGCAGCCGCTGGGCATCGGCCAGGGTGCGGAAGGGAAAGGCCAACTCTGTTGCTCCTGGCACGCCCTGCAGGGGAGTTTCCCCTCCCAGGGCCAGCACCAAGGCGTCGTACTCCAAGGTCTGCCCTTCTGCTAAAAAGACGCGGTGGTCTTGGAGGTCAACCGACTGCACCGCGCCGCGGCGAAACTCTACCCCCTCCGGCAGCAGATCCTGAAAACGGGGGGCCACCTCCCACTCTTCCATCTCACCAGTGAGCAGCTCGTAGAGCAAAGGAGCAAAGACAAAGCGCTCCTGACGATCCACCAGGGTAATCTGGGGCGGCTCCGGCCAAGGTCGGCAGATAAGCTCCAGGGCTGTGTACAGCCCGCCAAAGCCGCCCCCAAGGATGCAAATACGACGCATGTTCAGAAAGCTGAAGGTAACATTAGCTTAACAAGCTGCCCATCTCCTCCTAGAGCTTGCTGGCCAGGGGAGCAGCCTCCTTGGCGCGAAGGGGCAGAAGGCCATCCAAAACGTTAAGGATCCCCCAGACAAGACTAACGCTGGCCACCCAAAACAACCACAGCCCGCCTGCCCACGCTGGCGGCAGATCCAGAGCCACTCCCCCAATGAGCGGCCCAACGGCAAAGCCTGCTGCCCAACAGAGGGAGTTGACCGACAGATACACCCCCCGCAGATGATCCGGGGCCAAATCTGCCACCAGCGCCGAAGCGGAGGGATTGTAGCTCACCAAGGCCAACGAGAGCACTGCCAAGGCCAAGGCCGCCATCCCTATAGCCGGCATCGCTCCCAACTGGGCCGCCAGGCCGCTGAGCCAAACCAAACCAAATCCCAGCCCCCACATCAGTGCGGATCCCCGGAGGGTGCGGACACGCGTCCAGCGATTGAGCCAACGAGCTGCCGGCATCTGCAGCAGGGCAACGAGGGCGCCGTGCAGAGCAAACAACGTGCCAATCTGTACCTCAGGCATCCCAGCCCCCTTGCGCAAGTAAAGGGGCAAGCTGCTGCTGAGTTGGGCAATGTAGGTGGTGAAGAAAATGTTGGCCGCGGCAAACACCAATAGGGGGCGATCCCTCAGGGCGGCTTTCCAGCCTGCGAACTCTGCCGCCGACGGAGCTACCCGAGTTTCCCGAATGCAAAGCCAGAGCAGGGCTAAAAAAATCAAGTACGTGAGGCCGTCGATAATAAACAAGAGGCGGTAGTTCTTCGTCAGAGCCACCAGGGCGCTGGCCATGGCCACGCCGAGGCTCAGGCCCAAGTTATCCCCCAGGCGGTTTAGGGCATAGGCTTCGTTGCGCTGCTCGCGCGGGGTTAGATCCGCTACTATTGCTTCCGCCGGCGGCCAATAGAGGCCCTGCGCAAACCCCGCCACCAGGTTGGCCAAGGCAAAGCTCCAGAAGCCACGGGAAAGGGCAAAGCCGAAGGATCCCAGCGCGGAAATGGCCAGCGAGAGGATCAAAGTGGAGCGGCGGCCCCAAGCTCCGTCTGCCATCGAACCTCCGAGGATGCGGCCAAATACGCCAGTAAAGGCCATCAAGCCCAGGCCCAAACCCACCTGGGTAGCTGTCAGCCCCACCTGATTGACGAAAAAGAGGCTGGCGTAGAACAGGGTAAAGCCGGTTCCGGTTTGGGAGAGCAGCCGACCGATAAAGATTAGCCAAACCTGAAAACTTAGCTTTGGCCACCAGGACGGGATCCGCATAGGGGATGCAACGGGAGATAGGTTAGCTAGCTTACGGGATCCCGGTCGCTGACGCCAGATCCACTTCAGCGGGCGGAAAACTGAGGGGGAGCCAGCGGCTCACCCTCCAAAGATCCGGCGGAAACTGCAATTAACTCCCCAAGTTGAGGTATTCGCTCAACAGCCGCGCCAGCCGGTACACTCGGTAGTCGAGCTGGGCCAAGCTATTTTCCATTGCCTTCATCACCCTTGCACACACCTTTTCCTACGCTTTCCTGCAGCCCTTCCTTGAGCCAACCCCGGCTGTTTCCTTGAGCTAGGAAGCGCAAAGGCAAAGGGGCCAGCCAGCAGGGCTGCTAGCCCCGATTATAGACAAAATTTGACAAAGCTTAAACAAGTATTAAGGAGAAAGTGCCCCTGTCCCGCGCCCCCAGGGATCCCTGGGGCCGCCAGGTTCAGATGGCTGCTAGCTGACGGTCACCGGCGACTCGGCTGCCGCAGCGCGCTCTTCCTCTTCTTCCGGTGGAACAGCCACAAACTCGATGTGGTTGAGCAGCGTCGTCACGAAGGCAAAGAGCAGAAAAGGCAGGGAGATGACCAAGATCAGCGCGATGGTGAGAAAGGCGTAGAGGGGGCTATTCATCAAAGAGAGGGCGGCACCCAGGCCGGCAAAAATCACGATTAGCCAAACGATGATCTGGCCGTAGATATCCCCAAAGGAGAGGGTGCAGGTAAAGCGGTAGCGGGTGTGGGTGTTCATGGCAATTTCTCGGGATAGCCTGGTTGACTCGATCCTGACTAGGAACCAAACCTTAGCCTCATGGGTGGATGAGTATCTTGAGATTTTAGACGAGAGAAGGGGAGATGCCTCTCTTTCCTAAGAAATGCCTCAGGAGTCGGTTGAGCAAGCCGGATCCCCCGCCTCTGAGAATGCTATCGTCGAGGTCACAGACTCTTTCGGGTAGGCAGCAGCCATGTGCATTTGTATTCACTGCTACTATGTGGATCGTTGCACCACCTATCACGCTGTGGAAGCGCAGCACCAGCAGCCCCACCTCACCCTGACGCCAGATTTTGAGCCGCAAGGACCCCAGATCAACGTCAACATCCGCAACGGCGGCACCGAGATGGAGTGGGATGTGGTGGCCTGCCAGAGCTTTCGCGAGGAGCGGAACAAGTGGGCTCGGCTTCGCCCCCAGGAGGTCGTTCCCACTTAAAATCCTAGGAGTGGCCTAGATCGCCGAAAAAGGGTTCTCCGCGCCTGCGGGGCTTGAGCCTTGGGTCTGCCCTTAGCAGGGGGAGGTTGTTCTGTCCGTTTCAAGAGATGGAAAGACGATGATGCTGACCGCAAGCCCGACAGCGCCGCCAACAGATGCCCGTCAACGAGTAAGCCAGTTTATGCGGCACCTCCAGGACGAGATCTGCGCTCGCCTAGAAGCACTGGACGGCAAAGCCAAGTTTCGGGAAGACAGTTGGGAGCGTCCCGGAGGAGGGGGTGGACGCTCGCGGGTTATCCAGCAGGGAGGGGTGTTCGAGCAAGGAGGGGTCAATTTTTCCGAGGTGTTTGGATCCCAGCTGCCCCCTTCGATTTGCAAACAGCGCCCAGAGGCAGCAGGGCATCCTTTCTACGCCACCGGCACCTCGATGGTGTTGCACCCCCGCAACCCCTACGTGCCGACGGTTCACCTCAACTACCGCTATTTTGAGGCGGGGCCGGTTTGGTGGTTTGGCGGCGGCATGGATCTCACCCCCTACTACCTGTTTGAGGAGGATGCGGCCCATTTTCACCGCACTGCCAAGGCGGCCTGCGACCGGCTGGATCCGGCCTACTACCCGGCTTTCAAGATCTGGTGCGACCGCTACTTCTTCTTGCCCCATCGGGGCGAGGCCCGCGGCGTGGGCGGCATTTTCTTTGACTATCAAGACGACCGGCCTAGGCTGCTCTACCGTCCTGAGGGCGAGGCAGAAGCGGATCCCGAGCAGCTCGCCGCTGAGCCGCCGCCCCTCCAGGTGCGGGTGGGATCCCGCAGTTGGGAACACCTCTTTGAGCTGGTGCAAGCCTGTGCCGAGGCGTTCTTGCCCGCCTATGTGCCGATTGTAGAGCGGCGGCAGGGGATGGAATGGGGGGAGCGGGAACGCCAGTTCCAGCTCTACCGGCGCGGCCGCTATGTGGAGTTCAACCTAGTCTACGACCGGGGCACGGTCTTTGGTCTCCAGACCCAAGGCCGTACCGAGTCGATCCTGATGTCGCTGCCGCCCTTGGTGCGCTGGGAATACGGCTACGAGCCACCGCCCGATAGCTGGGAAGCTAAGCTCTACGAAGTGCTGCGCCAGCCTCGGGATTGGGTCTAGGCGGCATTGGTCTCGATTTCTGAGGATTGCAGTGTCTTCCCCGCTGCCCCTTGCCTACCGCTTTCAACCCCCCCGCCACGCCGGGCCCGGCAAGGCGCCGGTGTTGGTGATGCTGCACGGGATCGGCAGTCATGAGGGGGATCTCCTCCAGTTGGCCCCTTACTTGGATCCCCGCTTGGCGGTGATTAGCCTAAGGGCGCCGCTTCCCTGGGGGGCAGGTGGCTTTGCCTGGTTTGAAATGGCCTGGACGCCGGAAGGGCTGGTGGGGGATCCCGAGCAAGCCCGCCGCAGCCGGGAGCTTTTAAGCTGCTTTCTGGATCAGGCTTTGTCCCAGGGAATGGCCGACATTTCCTTGGATCCGGCCCAGGTCTATTTGCTGGGGTTTAGCCAAGGGGCAATCATGAGCTTATATCTGGCTCTAACCCAGCCTGAGAAGCTAGCCGGCGTGGTGGCAATAAGCGGTCGTCTTTCGCCAGAGATCCTGGCCGAGGCGGTAGAGCCAGCCCGGATGCAGCATCTGAAGATCCTGGTGGTTCACGGCACTGCCGATACCGTTTTACCGGTGGCCTTTGGCCGCCAGATCCGCGACTACTTTGCCTTGCTGCCCCTGAGCTTTACTTATCGCGAGTACGCAATGGGCCACGAGGTTTCCCCAGAAAGTTTGCGGGATATCCAAGGGTGGTTGCAAAGTCAGCTGGACAAAAGCTGTGGCCCTCCTTGGAGTTGAACCCTGGGCAAGGGCTGGGAGCCGTTGGGATCCCCTACAATAGCGGCAAAGTTTTTGCCCCCTGAGGGTCTCAGTGAACGGCGGCCAGCCTCCCTACGACATCCTCATCCTCTCCAACGGCCCCGGCGAGCTGCTCACCTGGGTGCGGCCAGTTGTCCTCGAGTTGCGCCAGCAACTGCCCCAGGCCCGTCTTTCCCTGGTCCTCTCTCCTTGTCCGCACGCTTCTGGGCAAGAGATGAAGATAGCGGAGGAATTTATCCAGGTCGATCGGGTTCAGGATCCCGATTTTTTTCTAGCTTTTTTGCTCACTGGCCAAACCGAAGAAGCTTGGGACTGGGCCAAACGGGGGGTGGTGCTGTTTCTGGGGGGGGATCAGTTTTTTGCTGTCTGGATTGCCCGTCGTCTCGGCTACCGCGTGGTGGTGTATGCCGAGCATCGGCCCCGCTGGCGACCCTGGGTAGACGTTTTTGCGGTGCGGACGGAGGAGATCAAACGTCGCTACGACGGGGGACGCCTCCTGGGCCACCGCTGGGCTGCCAAGATGCACGTGGTCGGGGATCTGATGGCCGATGGCGTGGCCAGTGCTGTCTACTTGCCGGGGATACCTCTTCCCGGCTGGCTCAGCAGCCGCTCCCTTCCCCCGCCGACTCCTAGCGCTGCTCCCAAATCGACGGCAGGCTTTTCCACCCTCCTCCAGCCCCTCCCCGATCCCATCGAGGAGCTGGGATCGCTGCGAACGGCACCGGAAAAGGTGGAACCCACCTCTGCCGACGAAGCCTTGCTGCCGCGCGGCTGGCAACGTCTTGGCGATAGCATCCGCACCCACTACCAGGTGGGGCTGCTCCCCGGCTCCAAGCCGGCCAAGCTCTCCTTTGGGGTGCCGCTGGTGCTGGCGGTGGCCGATGAATTGCGCCAGCTGTTGCCCAACGTCCGCTTTGTGATCCCGGTGGCTCCTGGACAGACCCCACAATCCCTGGCGGCCTATGCCCATCCCCGGCTTAACCCCGATATGGCCATCATCTACGGCACCTCCGCCACCCTGGAGCAAACCAATCTTGGATCCCACTTCGTCACCCCCTTTGGCACCACGGTACAGCTGTGGACCCGTTTCCCTGCCTATTCGGTGCTGGCCAACTGCGACCTCTGCCTAACCACAGTTGGGGCCAACACCGCCGAGCTGGCCTACTTAGGGGTGCCGATGGTGGTGGCGATCCCCACCAACAAGCTAGAAGCTATGCGCGCCTGGGACGGGATCCCTGGCCTGTTGGCCCGCTTGCCTGGCCTGGGCACCTGGCTAGCCCGCCTCATCAACAGAATTGCCCTGCAGTGGTTGGGCCACCTGGCTTGGCCAAACATCTGGGCCGGACACGAGGTGGTGCCGGAGCTGCGAAGCCATTTGCGCCCAGCCCAGGTGGCCGAACAGATGCGAGCCCTGTTGGTTAATCCCGAGCGGCGTCAGCAGATGCAGAGGGAATTGCAACGTCTAGGGGGCAGTCCGGGTGCGGCCCAGGCCATCGTACAACTCGTGGCCCAGCAGTTGAGCAAAAGCTAAAGGAGACGGCCAAGGCGCTCCCGCAACTCGGCGGCAGCCTGCTCCAGGTGGTCGGGGGTATAGCCGGTGGTCTCCACCCGAACCGCAAGATGGGTGTCCTGGCTCTCGTGGAGATGAACCCACAAAATGTGGCGACCATCTTCGGTTCTGCGGTTGGCGGCTTTGACGCCGTTTTTGGGGGCAGCGTAGGCGTTTGAGTCGTAGCGAACCAGATCTACCCAGGGAAGGTCGCGCAGGAGCTTTTCCACCTTGACCCAACTGCGAGGACGGTGATGGCTGCTGTCGCTCCGCAATTGGATGACCTGGGAGCGATCTCGACCGGAATCGGGGAGAGCCGCCCGCGGGATCCGCGGCTGGACTTGCGGCTGTAAGTAAGGTAAATACACCAGAGATTTATATTGCTCGTGGATGTAGCAGACCGGGATCCCCAATTGACTGCCCACCACGGCCATGATCATGGCCTGGGCTTTGAAGCCCCCGGTGGCGGCGAAGGTGACGATCCCTTTAGCGCTTTCCGCCAACTGGCGCAACAGCTCGGCCATCCGCTCCAGGGAGGATCCCTCTAGCTCGTAGTTAACGCCGGGGAGGGGCACCAGCGAAACCTGTTGTTGGCCCAGCGCTTCTTCAAAAAAGAGCTGCAAAATCTGGGCACACTCCAGTCCTTCAGAGGTTTCGGAGTAAAGCAAAATCAAGGCATCCTGGGGAGTGGGATCCAGCCGGTAGTAGGTATTGGTTTCGGCGCTGATTAGTTCCAAATCTGTCTTTTTCATCCAGGCCAAGGCCCGTTCCGGATCCCCGATGGTTTTTTGGCCGACCCAAGGGCGTTGTGGTTGCAGGTTTTTGTCCGGGTTGGTGAGCAAAGAGGTGCCCACCGTCATGATGATGGTCTGCATGAGTTATCCCCTAACTTTCTCGCAGTTTTTAAGGGCTCTATCCCCTCTCGCAATCAGAGCAGCCTTACTCTGCGAACTCTGCCATCTTCCCTTAAGTCGAGTACCTCTACCTCCACTTCTTGCCCCACCGTCAGGGATCCGGCCCGTTTCGGCTCTTTTTGGGTGAGCTTGATATTCGTATTCACGATTTGGAAGGTAACTTCGTTGCCCTTGATATTCGTGATGCTGGCCTTGAGGTGTTGCCCAATTTTGAAGCGGGCCTTGGTAGAAGCTGCTGCATTTTCAACTTGGGGCTGAGCCTGCTTTTGTTCAGGTTGCTCTTTGGGCCGCAGTGCCTCTGGCTGGGGCTTGGCCTCGCCGCCGCGGGAATGGGTCGGACGACCGCCATTGGGATCGGGAGGGGACGGGATCTCGCCGATCGGCACTCCCCCATCTTTGTAGTAGCGGGCCAGGCGGGCGGCCCAGCCCAGGATCTGCAGCATCTCAGCCGGCCTATCCTGCAGAGATTGCAAGTACTTTTTACAGGTTTGGTCGATGAGCCGGTAGTAGCGTGGGGTTTCGTTGCTGCGGTGGAGGCCAGTTTCTCGCACCAGCTCGCCGGTGAATCGGAAGAAACGGGATCCCGCGTCGGGGAGATGGACCACCGAGCGGAGGTAGGCGAAGCACTTGCTCAATTCGTTGACATCCACCTCTTCCTTCGCCAAAGTCATGGCGATGCCGTGGGCGAGATCCCAAGATTGGGGGCTGAGATCGACGGGGTCTGACAGCATCGGAGCACCCTCAGTAGGCGGTGGTGGGCGGTTCGCGCAGATGGGTGGGGCTCAGGATGGCGGCCAACTGCCGAAGCTGATCGGGCAGGATGTAGCCCTGGGCAGCTTGGATCTGCTTTTGCACAAAGGCTTTGAGGGCTTCTCCTTCTAGGGTATCGGCTTGTGGGGGATCGTAGCGGCTATAGCGCTCTTTCAGGTTGCGGGGCTGCTCGATCTTGTCCAGGGTGACCTGCAGGGATCCCAGTCCTACAGGCTTGCCGCCCCCCACCTTCAGCAGCAGCGGATGCGCGGGATCCTGACCCAAAACCGTGAACAAGGTGCCCAGCTCGGCAGGGGTGAGGTTTTTGAAGTGGATCTGGGTTTTGAAAACCGTATTTTGCGCCGCCTGCTGGGTGGGTGTCCCCTTTTGATGGCCCTGCAAAGCCCTGCGGTGCGTGTAATAAAACTTGCGCCCAACCGCCTTGCCGTTTTCAAAGTAGGCTCTGCGCTGGTCGGGTCGGGGACGGTACAGCGGGGGCAGGGATCCGCCGCCGGAGCCGATGCCGGTGGCAACGGCATCCCTGAACTCCACCAGTCCCTGCCAGTTGAGGGCGCCAAAAACGCGGCTGGCAGGACATAGCCGCTCCTTCTGGCGGCAGGGCTGCCGCTCTGGTGGGATCCGATCTTTGTAGCGGCTGGTGATCACTGCAAGGGTGCTGTTGGTGATCGCCTCGTACATGGCCCGGATGGCCCCCTTGAGGGAGCTGCCCTGGATCTTGAGCCGCCCGTCGGGGGTGGTGGTCATGGTTTTGAGCACCGGGATCCCGTTGACGCCGACGTCGCTGCCCAAGGCCAGGTGGCCGGTGGAAATGTGGAGGGCGGTCTGCACCGTCAGGGTGAGAAAGAGGGTGCCGTGCAACTTGTCGGGATGGAACTTGGCGTGGCCGGCGGGATGCTCCAGCTTGGGAGGCTGTTGGGGAAAGGGGATCAGCTCGTAGGGTTTGCGAGCGACGGCTGGCTCACCTCTGCCCCGAGCTGGGTTGCCGGCGGGCAAGGGTCGGGGGCCTTGGGGAGTCATCTTGACCTCGGGATGAGAGCAACAAAGTGAACGCGGGCGGTGCGTCCATCGCGAAAGTAGCGCTGGCCCAGCTTGAGATGCCTCGGATAGCTAAGACCTTGGGGAAAGCGGGTTTCCAGGCTTTGGGATCCGTACAGGTCGGCCTCGCGATCCTCCCACTGCCACTCCCCGGCCAGCGGCACAAAGAAGTCGGGAGGAGGTTGGATCCCCAGATACAGCAGATCCCAGCCGCGGGGGGTGCTTTTCCAGCGCAACTCCCGTTGTTGGCAGAAAACCTGCCCCTCTTGACAGACCAGATCTGGTGGGATCCCCGCCTGAATGCCGCTGACGCGGTGGGGCCAGCGCAAAAAGGTGTAGGTTTCCTCGGCAGCGGCAAAACAGGCCGAGAGAACTTGGAACAACAAGGACGCCGTCCCGCTGTCGCCGGCGGCCAGATCCGGAACCTTGTGGGAGGCTACGTAGGCTGGTTTCATACCGCTTTGGTCTCCGTTTGCAAGAGCTGGGCCCAACTTTTAACGGCGGCGGCCAGCAGGTGCTCCACCTTGGCCTCAGACCTTTGCTCCCAGGTCAGCCGCGCCCCAAAGCCCAAGGGCATCGGCTCCGCCCCCACCGGCACTAACTGGCGATCGGGTTTGGCAAAGCCGTATTTGCCCGCCTCTTCTGGACTGAGAAACTCGCTCGCCCCCAGCAGGGATCCCCTTGGCCAGGCAAGCTGGGATCCCAGCAGCCGTAGCTCCTGGCTCCCCTCCTCCACCAGGCAGCCCGGGTAGTCCACCGTCGCCCACTCGTACTCCACCCGAACGCGGCCCATGCCGCGGGATTTGGCAAAGCCAATACCAAACCATCCTTCGTCCAGATCCCGCAGCACCAGCCCCAGCAGGCCCAGTTGGGCCAGGGTAAAGTTTTTCAGGTGGATCTTGGTTTGAAAGGATCCCTCTACGCACACTTGATAGCTGAACGGCCCCAGCCCCACCGCCACTGAGCCGAAGACGCGGTCGATGGCCACCCCATTACGTTCCTCCAGGCGCAGAGGTGTCCCCGGCTTGGGATAGGCATCTTCGATGCGGACCCGGCTGGCGATGGCTGTGTTGCCGAACATCTGATCCGTAAAGGAAGAAAGGGCGTAAACCCGGTGGGACTCTGCAATTTTTTCCAGCCACTGGTTGGCCTTTTGGTCGAGGGGATCGCTGGCCCAGAGTTGCAACTTGTTCCCCTCAGGCCGTCTGTCGCCGCCCACCGTTCGGACGATGCGCTCCGCGTGGGCGCGAATGGCCCCTTTGAGGGAGCTGCCGGGAAAATAGACTGTCCGCCCGCCGCCGCGATAGGTTTCCACAAACTCCATGTCGGGCTTTGTCGGATCTGCCCCTTGTTTGCCAGCTTTGATGAGCACAGGGCCATCTGGCTTGAGGGTGAGGCAGAGGGTGCAGTGGTTAACGTAGCGCTTGTGCATGGCCTGGGATCCTTCACTGAAGAGGAACAAGAGGGTTTTCGCCCAACCCTTGCGCTAGCTGCGGGGGCCGACGGGAGCGACAGCGGTTAGTTTGGCAACCAGGGCTTCCACCCAGTCTTGGCGCAAGGCGGCAGCCTCTTCCGGGCTAAGGGGTTGCCGGGATCCGGCCACCAGCTCTTGCAGATAGGTCAGCAGCCGCCGCGGATCCCCTTCTGAGTCAAACCAATAGACCGCCCCGATCTCCAGGCGGACGACCCCCAAGCCGCGGGAGCGCCCCCCTCCCAAGGGTATCTGCTCCGTTTCCAATTGGTGCAAGCCGATGGCCAGCAGGCCCAGCTCCCATGCTTCGGCATTTTCGACAACGGCGTGGAACTGAAAGGGGGTGTTGGCCGGCACCACTTGAAAGTCGTAGAGCTTGCCCTCTGCCGCCGTCTCCGTATCCCGATCGATGGCCACACCATCCCGCTCTTGGTATTGGCCAAACCAGGCTTCCCGCACCACGGGCAAATCGCGAATCTGCACTTTGCCCGCCAGCCAAGGGGATCCAAACACCTGCGAGACCCAGTCGGTGGCCTCGATCAGCTTTTGCGTCAGGGTTGCGTCGTCGTCTTTGTAGGTGTTCTTAATTTGGTTGACCACCCGGACTTGCTCGCTGCCGGTCAACTCGCTGGGATCCCTGGCCAGCCCTGGGTTGATGCCCCGCAAGAAACTTTCCAGGCGAGAGCGCATCGCCCCCTTCAAACTGGAGCCGGGAATGAGCGGACGGCCCAGCGCATCCTTGAGAACCGGCAAATCCGAGCCGATGGGTTCGGTGGAGCGGCCCACCCCGATGTGCAGAGCGGTCACGGTGGTGAGGGTGCCGGTGATTTCCAAGCGGTTTTTGAAAACGTCGAACATTGTTCCCTCAAATGGCTGCTCAAGTTAAGGCTTGTACTGCAGAGGTTTGCCATTCCCGAAGCGAGACGGAGCCCTTAATAAAACTCAAGAGGATCCCTAGGATCTGAGCAATTTCTGAGATAAAGTACTCCCTGTCATCGATAAAGAGTTGGTCACCCTCGAGTTTTGCAAATCGCCAGTTGGTTCCTGAGGTTACTGCTCCATAGACACTGTCTACTTGAGAATTGGAGTTCTTGTTAAAGACCTGTGCCCCCACCATACCGGCAACGCACTGGCCCAGACCCCCGATCAAGTCTTCTTTTTTGGCCTCAACGATAATCACCACCGGATCTTGAATGTAGAGTTGGAGAGGGGATAGGCAAATGATGTAGTCGCATAGGCCCACCAACCCCCTCTCGGGATCCACGTTGAATTCCTTGCCGGAAAACAGCGAGATTTGATCCCGACATAGGTACTTCACCTCTCCCAGCACAGGGGCGATGATAAACTCGGAGCGGGCTTTTTCGCTGTTGACCGAGGTGGCCAAGCCGAGATAGCGATCTAGGGTTATTTTCAAGTAATCGGAGCACTCAGTCGGTGGAACCTCTGCAAACAGGCCATGGATGATTCTTGACCTGAGCTGAAAGGTCGAAATGGCTCTCTCAAGGGTAAAACTGCTGTAGGTCACGGTCTAGGATCCTCCTCCCTCTCGCTTGTACTTGAGGTAGCGGGCCCCATAGCCCAGGTAGCGCCGAATCAAGTCAATTTTGATCTCGTTGACTTTGGGGGATGCTCTTTCAATTCCGGCTTCCCTGGCGATGGCTATAGCCCTTTGATGAATCCAGTTGTCGATGTCTTTGATGATGGCTTCTGCCAAAGAGTCTCTGCCCCGCCCCCACTTGTCATCGCGCCCCACCTGGTAGCGCAAAAAGTTCTTGATCACCTCTGAGCTTTCGGTGGAAGCTGCCACGTGCAATAGGTTGCGATATTGGGCCTCTTCCAATCTGTTGAGACCTCTGAAGTTATCCAAGGCGGCTTGAATTCTGGCGACCAGATCATCTTCGGCCAGCCGGATTTGCCGTTGGATCTTGAGCTCTTGTTCCGATGTGATCTCGCTGGTGGCGAAGGTCATAGCGGGTTCTCCCAGAAATGATGATGGAACGGACTGCAAACTTCGATTTGGCCGAATCCTTCAGCAGTGCGTTCGCCAATCCCCCAGTATTCCATCTCCGCCAAAATCGGGATCCAACGCTCCAGTTGCGTGGTGCTCAGCAGAAAGACGCTGCCCTGCGTGGTTACCAATTCTACATCTTTGAACAGACCCCAGGCAGCGTTCCAGCCGGAGACATAGGCGTAGCTGCTGAAGGCCAGCTCCAAAGCCAGGGATCCATCTTCGCAGTTGGCCTCTTCCTGGAGCATCGGCGGCGTGAGCACCGTGGTGCGTTGCCAGCGCTCCTTGAGGATGGCCCCCGACTGCAGCCCGATGGAGAAGTACTGCCGCTCCGGCGGCAAGGGCTGCCAGGGATCCCCAAACACCTGCCATTGTTGCCAGCGCTGCCGCAGCTTTTGGTTAAAGGCTGCCACCCGCTCAGCCAGGGAGGGCTTCGGGGCCCTCAGGTGTCGAGCGGCAAGGCTGACCCGGCCCAGCCCCCGCGACACCCCCCCTCCCAAGGACAAGCGGCGGGCGTGGGTGTTGAGGTAGCCGGCGAGGGCTGCCGCCAGCTCGCGATCCTGCAGATAGATGTGGCCGCTGAAGAGGGAAGGCTGCAAGCTCCCATCTCGCCCGGCCCGGCCCTCGTTGATCACCTCCAGGCTGTAGAGGATCTGGTCGGCGGCGGTGGCGCGGCGGCGGTTGATCCCCACCCGCGTGAGCAGGCGCTTGGACACGGCCACCCTTCGGTAGCGGGATCCCTCCTCCTGGCTGTAAAAGCCGCCGAAGGGCTCCACCCTGCCCCCGGAGCCATCCGGCTCTGCCGGATCAAAGGGGATCCCCAGCCGCTGCGAGCAGAAGCGATCCAGCAGTGTGTCGAACACCCCCGTTTTGCCCGCCTCTGAGCGGAAGCCGGCGTTGTTTTTGGAGCTAAAGGCCGTGGCCGGCAAAACCCGGCTGCCGGATCCCGGATAAGCATGGGTAAACACCGCCGCACGGGCCTCCGTGAACAGGGCGGCCAGATCTCCTGTCAGGGCCTCGCCGGGGCGGTGCCGGCTTTGGCGGAGCAGGAGGTCGGCCAAGGCCCCCCGGATCACGCTGCCGGGAATGAAGTCCTGGGCCTCGCTGATGGAGCCGCCCGGCTTTTGCCGACCGATGGCCAGGGGAGACTCGGCAGTGAGCGTGAGTTCAATGGCCTCCATCAGCTCCCTCCTCCGGCCAAAAAGGCCCAATCTGCGTCATTCGGCTGCAGGGCAGCTAGAGACTGGGGATCCCAGTGCAACCAACCCAAGCCTGCAGATTTGCTGCCTCCCAGCGCCCCAATGTGGTGCAGGGCCACCCGCAGCAGGGCCTTGCCCCAGGGAGGGCAGTCGGGCAAAAGCTGCAGGGATCCGGAGAAGATCAGCTCGGCTGCCGGCGAGGTCTCGATGAGGTAGAGCCGCTGATCCTCGGCGGTGCGGCGGCGGCGGTTGAGGGTGACTCCTGGGCGGAGGGTCGCTTCCAGCGCTGCCGGCGGCACCTCACAGACGAGATCCGCCACCCACAGGCGGGAAGGCAGGGCCGGATTGCCGAAGATCTGGCAGACCAGGCAATGGGATCCGGCGTAGCCCTCGACCTGGTATTCGGGGCGGTCGAAGTGGCCGTCGATCCCCTCCCGCTTGGGACACATGCGCTCCGGGTCGGGGGAGCGGCAAATGGCCCAGCCGAGGCCGCGGGCCAGCTTTTCGCACTCGTGGCGCAGCCTTCCCTTCAACTGGGAGCCGGGGATGAGCAGCCTGCCGTAGGCATCCTTGAGCAGGGGCTTGTCCGCCAGGGAGCCGCTGGAGCCGCCGGATCCCACCGCCAGAGCCGAGGCGAGGGTGGCCTTCAAAGGGATAGAGGTGCTCGTTTGGGGCAGCTCTGCCAGCCGAACCATCACTTCACCTCCACAGGAACGGGCCGGCCCTCGGCCTGGGGCTGTTTTTGGACAAAAGCGTACAGATCCACCAGATCCCGCCAGATGGTCTCGTAGGTGGGTTCCCCCTCCGCCGCCACGTACATCCAGGGGGGAAGGTGGCCGTCGTTGGTTTTGGCCTTGCACCAGGTGCGTTCAAAGGCCTCGATCAGCGGCTGCCCTTTTTGGCCCAGCCGGGTGCGGAAGTAGAGGTAGTTGAGGGTGGCGGTGCGCTTGCCTTTTTCCAAAAAGCCGCGGATTTGGTAGAGCTGGGAGCGGGGAAAATCCGCCGCCTGCAAAGCTTGCACCGTTCTCAGCAGCCCACGGATCTCCGGGACGGTGTAGGGGCCGGCGTAGAGCTTGAGGAGGTGGCCGTTCTGGCGATTCTCCAGGGCCTGCTGGCGAAAATCCTGGATGCTGGAGGCGATCAAAGTCACCGATTTCAAAGAGAGAAAGTCGATGGTGGCCACAGACCAGTCCTTGTCTTTGGGCTTCAGCTTTTTCGCGTAGCTCTTGGCGGATTTCAACAGTTGTTCGGTGAGCTTTTCGGCGTAGTAAATGGGGGTGTCTTCCGAGGCAAACAGCACGCCTGCCGAGGTGGAGAGCCGACAGAGCTGGTCTGGGCTGTCGGCCGGGTAGCGGTGCGGCACCTGGCCGAGGGAGCGGGCGGCGTAGGTGGCCGATTTGGCCAGCAGGATCTGCTCGAACTGCTCACAAAAGGTGGCGGCAATGTCCAGGGCCTTGTGGGCTGGCACCACCATCAGCACATCGTCCCCGCCGATGGTCAGGATCTCGAAGGGGTGGATCCACTCGCCGTTGCGGTCTCTGCCGCTTTCCGGATCCGGCGGCAGGCCCCGCAGCCGGTGCGCCTGCAGGTGCTGGGCAAGGGCGCGGTAAACGGCTTGTTCCGTGGCCTCGGAAACGTCGCGGCTAAATTGCCGGTAGGCCTCTGGGGTTTGGATCTGCTGCACGTAGCCGCCCATGTTGTTGCCGTCGGCGTAGAGGTAGGCCACAAAGCCCTGGCTGGCGTTGGCCACTTCCCGCAGCGATTGCGCCTCGCCGATCCCCTGGCCGGATCCCGCGCAGGGCTGCAAATAGCGCTCCCGGTAGGGCTCGCCGGCGGGAGAGTCAAGGAAGCGGGCAAATCGCGTTACCCAGCTTTCCACAAAGCCGGGATCCCAGGCGGGGAATTTGCGGAACCACCCCTGCTGGCCTGTCTCCAGGCGCTTGGCCTGGCGGCCCACCAGCGCTTTGCGGGCTGTGGCCTCCGATAGCCAGGGCTGACCTGGCAGGTCGGCTTTGGCCAGGGCCGGGCGGCGGTCGGTGCTGTCGCGGCGCAGGTAGGGGTGGGTTTCAAAACAGGCGGGATGGGCGCGGCTGGGACGACCGGGATCCGGATTGCCGTTGCGGCGGTGGTTGAAGCGGGCGGCCAGGTAACCCACCAACTCGTTGAAACTTTTGCGGTCTTGAAATCTGGCTTCGCTGCCATCCCCAAAATAGGCTCTCACCAGGGGATGGGTTTTGTGTTGCGCCAGCCAATCCAGCCAGGGGGTGCGTTCGATGGGATCCCGCAACAGGCCGTAGCGCAGTTCCAGCAGCCGAAAGGCGGATCCCACGGCGCAGGCGTTAGCGGTGAGGGTTTCTTCGGTGTAGCGCCGCTCGATGGCCTCGCAGAGGTCGTCCACATAGGCCGCCGGACAGAAGGCCAAGAGGTTGCCGCCGGTGGAGTAGATGAGGAGCTCCGGAATGAGAGCCTGCGCCAAAGCCGGGTAGTGCTGCTGCAGCCAGGGCCGAACCCGCCGGTTCACGTAGGCCTCCAGCTCTGCTCGAGACTCCTTCCCCAAGGCTTTCCACCCCAAGTAGGTTTGCTCGGGATCCCCAAAAAAGGCGGGCAGATCCACCAGGTTAATGCGATCCAACAGGGCCGAGGCGCCGCGAATTTCCGGCAGTTTGGCGGACTCGAAGACGTAGCCCTTGATCTTGGTAGCCCCCCCGTAAACCAAGCCGATGCGGCTGGTCTGCCGCCACAGCTCCGGATAGCGCGATTGCAACTCTGCCAAGGTTTTGGGAAAGGTTGTGGCCGCCACGCTTTCCTGAAATTGGCGCACCTGCGCCCAGAGGGGCTGCAGCGCCTCCGGGATCCCGGCTGCGTCGTCGGTGCGGATGGCTGCGCACATCTGCTGCAGAATCGGCAAGGGAAATTGGGGATCCCGCCCTTCTCCCCAGGCCAGGCACCAGGCCAAGGCGATGGGCACGGGGGAGGCAGAGGAGGTAGCGGTCATGGGCAACACCTGGCAAAAAAGAAGATATAGAACGCAGCTGCTGTGCTGGCGGGCAAATCCGGCCCTGACTTTTGACTGGAGCGATCCTTGAACTTCACAAATCCTTCATCAAAACCAAAGGCGCTTCAAAAAGACGGCGTCGGCAATAGCAGCCACGCGGGCAGAGAATCGCAGCCGACAGAGAGAGGCCATGGCAGTGACTGATGGTTGCATTTTGCAGTTCCAGACTGGGAGACAGTATAGGCCGATTTGGATTCATTGCCAACAGATTCAAGACTTTTTTCGGTTGGCCCAGCCAGCGATTTAAAGGTAAAGCAAATTGGAAGGGATCCCTTCTCAAATCCTCTCAAAGGAAAAGTGGCTCTAGGTTGATTTTGGATAGGGGCTGCTATTGACTGGGGATGAGCAGAAATGGGATGGGCCTATGCTGACCAAGTTGAGTTTTTCAGAGCCACCCGTCGCCGGAGCAGAAAACAGCAAGTGGCCGGCGGGATCCGAGCTGGTGGGGATCACCTTGGAAGTTCAGGCTCCTCGGTCTTACCTGCTGGATCCCCACTATGCCAAAGGGCTGCACGCCTGGTTCTTGAGCCAGGTGCAAGAGACAGACCCGCAGCTATCTGCCTATTTGCACGATGGAGAATCGGAAAAACCCTTTACCCTCTCCCGGCTGATGGGGCCCTTCCGCGAGCAGGGGGGGCGACTGCTGATCCCGCCCCAGATCCCCTTCCGCTGGTCGATCACCGCCCTCAACCCCCAAGTGGTGGAGTGGCTGCGGGAATGGTGCCGACGGCTGCCCCCCTGGCTGGAGTTGCGCGGATCCCCGCTGCAGATTCTGGGATGGAAGGTCTCAGCCCCCCCGCGCACCTATCGTCAACTGCTGGAGCAGCCCCTTGTCCGTCGCTCCTGGAGCCTCTCTTTCATCTCGCCCACCAGCTTTCGCCACCGCGGCCACCATTTGCCGCTGCCGGTGCCTCGCAACCTGTTCCACAGCTATTTGCGCCGTTGGAACGATTTTTCCGGCCTGCCCATCGAGGTAGAACCTTTTCTGGATTGGGTGGATGGGGAAGTGGTCATCCAGCGGCACCGGCTGGAATCGGTCAAAACCACCGCCGGCCGCCAGGGATCCGTGACGGGCTTCGTTGGCTGTGTACAGTTGGCGGTCTCCACCCGCGCGTCTGAACTGTTGCAGCAGCAGCTCCAGGCCCTGATCCACTTCGCCCCCTACTGCGGCACCGGCCACAAAACCCCCTTTGGGCTGGGGCAAACCCGCCTGGGTTGGCTGGCCGAAGAGCTGCCCGCCACCCCTGTCCCTTCCCGGGAAGAGCAGGTGGCCCAGCGGATCGAGGAGCTGAGCGCCCTCTTCCTCAGTCAGCGGCAGCGCCAAGGGGGATCCCGCGCCGAAAAAACTGCCCAACTGTGGGCGACGATCCTGGCCCGCCGCGAAGGTGGAGAGAGCTTACAACAGATCGCCGCTGATTTGGAGATGCCCTACGAGACGGTGAAGACCTATGCCAAGCTGGCCCGCCGCTCTCTCCAGTCTGGATCCCAGGACTACTCGTCGAGCAGTCTTCCCTAGATGACTTGAGGTACTTTGTTGAGCCTGATACATTCACGCTGAACTCTCCTGAACATGGTTCAGGAAAGAAGCGATCGCATCCTGCCTATCTCTGAGCAGGAAGGCGGTATCCCGCAAAGCCCTGAGGAATACCCCCCGAGCGCTTTCCCCCTTCACTTCCCGGCAACCGTTGCGGTGGACTCAAGGATCAGGGGGAAACTTGGTCTACTATATCCCTCTCAATGACTTTTGCCAAACCGCCTAAAGCTCAGTAAATTCAGCAAAGTTCAGGGTTTTGGGGGTTAGAGGCATGCTCTTGCAGGGAGAAGGTAGAGATCAACCTCACTTCTCTTTGCTCATTACTCGCTTCTCTCTAGTTTCCGTCCCCTTGCGGGGAAAAGGTAGGGATCAACGATGAGGGGGAATTTGTTCAACACACACCCAAAGGCCTAGAAGTTTCCGTCCCCTTGCGGGGAAAAGGTAGGGATCAACGTGTCTCCAACAATAACGTCCGTGAGTGGTTGAAACCGTTTCCGTCCCCTTGCGGGGAAAAGGTAGGGATCAACGGTTGAATCTGTCTTGCCTTGCCCTCAATGGGGTAAAGTTTCCGTCCCCTTGCGGGGAAAAGGTAGGGATCAACCCCTCAAAGGCTGCCACCTCTGTGGTAGCCTTTTTATTGTTTCCGTCCCCTTGCGGGGAAAAGGTAGGGATCAACGGAAGTTGTAGATAAGTTTACCCCAGTTGATACTAACTCTGTTTCCGTCCCCTTGCGGGGAAAAGGTAGGGATCAACTTGAAACCTTTTGGTACGATTGCTGACTTGTTAGATATTGCAGTTTCCGTCCCCTTGCGGGGAAAAGGTAGGGATCAACTACTGGGGCTTCTAGGGCCTGCTCAGAGAATATTCTGAAAGGTTTCCGTCCCCTTGCGGGGAAAAGGTAGGGATCAACACGAAGTTACCATCCGTGAAGCACTGCGGATGACCCAATGTTTCCGTCCCCTTGCGGGGAAAAGGTAGGGATCAACCCTCTGGTTAAACGTGCCGCCAGGGGAGCTACCGATTAGGCAGTTTCCGTCCCCTTGCGGGGAAAAGGTAGGGATCAACTCCCTTCATGGGTAGTAGCAGGTAGCACCATCTAGTTCCCGTTTCCGTCCCCTTGCGGGGAAAAGGTAGGGATCAACTCCACAATCTTCTCTCGTATTCCGGGTAAAGTACACTATGAAGTTTCCGTCCCCTTGCGGGGAAAAGGTAGGGATCAACATCGTTCAACTGGGTCTTATTGACAAGCATATGGACGTTTCCGTCCCCTTGCGGGGAAAAGGTAGGGATCAACGAAGCAGAGCTAACAATCAACGGCCAGCACTTTACCACTGGCGTTTCCGTCCCCTTGCGGGGAAAAGGTAGGGATCAACAGGTACCACCCCCCGTTTCTGTGCTTACAGAATTTGGAGGTTTCCGTCCCCTTGCGGGGAAAAGGTAGGGATCAACGATTCCGGATGGAGGGCCCATCAAAGGGTACCTGGCAGAAGGTTTCCGTCCCCTTGCGGGGAAAAGGTAGGGATCAACATACCTGCTCTACCTCTTTGTTAATAGGCTCGGTATAGTTTCCGTCCCCTTGCGGGGAAAAGGTAGGGATCAACCCTACCCCCGGAAAAGCCTGAACTCATGAGGTTTTCAAGGTGCGCTTGCGAGGGAGTACGGAGACTTCCCGACACAGATATTAACATTGGTTTGGCGGATAAGCGCAAGTCGGGAAATTTGCTCTTTTAGAGACGTTATGCTGCATTGTTGCGCCAATTCCGGCAAGAGCTACTAGATTCCTCTTAAAGGCTGGCGTCGGTAAGGAAAGGCTAGCGATAGCTTGCCCCGACGGATCGCGCACAAAACTTTACAATTTTGGCCGAGCTGAGAACCTCAAAAAATGAGGTAGTCCGGCGGCTCGTAGGGGGGAGGCCCGCCGAAGACCTTGGTGCGTTGTTTGGCGCTGGCATCCAGAGGGTAGGCCCGCAGGCTATCTTCCTGGAGGTTGAGCAGAGGCAGCCACGACTTTTCCAGCTTCTCTTCCAGCTCGGCAGTGTCCAGGGGGCATTCAAAAACGGAGTATTGCACTCGCTGGCAGCACTGCTCCAGGCGTTTGGCCAACTGGTGTCGGCGCTTATCGTCCACCACGTCGTAGCAAACCAACCACAGCATCAGCGCAGCTCTATGGGCTCATAGTCTAGGTCACCGCTCACCAGGCAACGGCTCAGCCGGCGGGCTTGCTCCAGCACAATTTGACTGAGGGGCAGGCGGCGAGATTGGGGAGGATAGAGCAATGGCTCGCGGAAGCGGCGTTCCAGCTCTCCCAAAAACAGTTTTTTGGCCAGGGATCCCAGCCATATGCCTGTCCCATCCGGCGACGGCTCAAAGTCTTCCGGCGTGAGCAGGCCAGCCTTGACAAGCTGGAGCACAGCCCAATCCACCACCAAGGGTCGAAACTCCTCCATCATGTCCAGCACCAGGTTGGGGCGATAGGGCAAATTGGCGTGGAAAAAGCCCAGGTAGGGATCCAACCCGGCCATCACCACTGCCGAGAACACGCGGGCCAGCAGCACCCCGTAGCCCCAACTGAGCAGAGCGTTGATCGGGTCGAGCGGCGGCTGTCGGTTGCGGCCAGTGAAGTTCCACTCAGCTAGAAATCGCAGGAGCCCCGCACTGTACCCGTAGGGTCAGTGTCGGGAGGAATGCGGAAGTTATGATAGAACCATGACCCAAGTCCTGACCGTATCCTGCAAGCTCAAGGCGTCCCAGTCGCAAGCCGCCAAATTGGACGCGACTTTGGAGGCTTTTGGCCAAGCCTTGAATTGGGTCAACCAGAACACGCCGGAGAAAGTCGCCAACGCCGTTAAGCTCCAGTCTCTGTGCTACCGCGAAATCCGTGCCCGGTTCGGCTTATCCAGTAACTTGGCTCAGCAGGTCTGCAGACGGCTGGCCGGCGCCCGTAAAGTTGCCCAACAGAAAAACCGTCCGGTCAAAGCGTTCAAGAGAGGCTTTGCGACCTACGATGCCCGTATCTTTTCGTTTCGCGAGAAAGACTGGACGGTGTCGCTGACCACGGTGGAGGGTCGAGAGCGCTTTGAGCTGGCGATTGGCCGCTACCAGAGAGAACGGCTGGCGGGCTCCAATCCCAAATCTGCCACTCTGGTCAAGCATAAAGACGGCTCCTACTCTATTCAGATCTGTGTGGAAACGGAGCCATCCCCACCGCAACGCACGGGCAGAGTGCTGGGGGTGGACTTGGGAAGGACAGATATTGCCCATACGTCAGAGGGGGACAATTGGAATGGACAGCAGTTGAACCGAATCCGAGACCACTACTCCAAGCTGAGGGCGGCACTCCAACGCAAAGCCAGTAAGGGCACACGCAGTTCGCGGCGCAGATGCCGTCAACTGTTGCAACGGCTGTCTGGCAAGGAGAGGCGCTTTCAGGCGTGGGTCAATCATCGCATCTCCAAAGCTATTGTCTCTAGGGCAAAAGCTACCAACAGCGCTATCGCCCTAGAAGACCTGACAGGGATCCGGGAAAGGGTCAATCAACAACCCCGCAGCAAAGCCGAACGGCGCAGGGCCAACAGTTGGGCGTTTTATCAACTCCGTCAATTTTTGGAGTACAAGGCTCTGCGTGCAGGGGTTGCTTTGATTCTGGTGCCGCCTGCCTACACGTCGCAGACCTGCCACCGGTGTTTGCACATTCATCCCGACCCTGCGCAATCCTACCGCAGTGGAAAGAAGTTTAAGTGTGGACACTGTGGATGGGAAGGGGATGCGGATTTGAATGGTGCGAATGTGATTGCGCTTTTGGGGGCTGCCGTAAACCAGCCTAGAGGCTCGTGGTTGGCTTGCCAACTGCAGGGCTACCGAAAGCCCGCCCTGTACTGCGAAGCAGTCAGGGTCGGGTAGTTTACAGTTGGTGGAGAAGGATCCCTGCAGGCGACCGCGAAAACCGCCATCCGCATGCAAAAAAATGGTTTCGATGCCTCGATCCAGCAGTTGGGCCAAAGCTGCGCTGGTCAATTGGATCCCGGGCAACACCACCACCAGCTCCACCTCCGCAAGGCGGCAAAGTTGCTCTTGACCACGGCGGCGAATGAGCAAGCTTTGGTTCTGGCAGTGAACCACAGTCCCCGGCTCGGTTAGGTAGAGGGTGGTCATGGGCAGGAAGGTCAAGAAAGCTTCAGGTCGGGGCGATAAAACTGCAGCTCTGCCTGGGCTTCCCGAGCCATCTGTTCCCGGTAGGCCAGGGGAGCGATCACCTCGCCGTTGGGCCGCCAATCCCGCAGGCGCATGGTGAAATTGGTGTCTCCCACCCGCACATAGGCGCAGAAGTAGCGGTCGCTGGCCGGCCTCTGCCGGAGAATGTGCAAGATCTTTTCCCGTTCCCCCGCATCGGCGATCTCCCGCCGCACCAAAGCCGGGATCCGCTCGTAGGCAATGGGCTGGAAGGTGGGGTGGCGTACTGTGTTGTCCACGTAGCGGCGGGCAAACTGCGGCGCAAAGCGCAGGATCAAGAGCGCCTTGGGCAGATAGAAATCGGATCCCCAGGCCTCTTCCCAGGCCGCTTGCACCTCCTCAGGAGTGGGCAGATTCCCCTGCCTCTGGCGGGCCAAGAGCTCCGCCGGCACCGCAGGGTCAGACCAGGGCACCACCGTCAGGCGAGGCGAGCGAATGCGATCCAGGCGAAAGTTGTGCCAGCCCAGGGATCTGGCAGCGTGCGGGAGCTGGCCGAAGGCGGCCAAGTACTTGGCGCGGCGGGCATAAAACAGGCAAACCGGGTAGGTGAGGACCTTTTGGATCCCGTGCTGGCGAGTTTCGTAATCAAAGCGGATCAGCCCTGCTGCCGGTTTTGTCCAGAAAGCCTCTAGCTGGTTTTGGTATTCGTCCACCCGCTCCTGCTGTTCGTCGGAGAGGATGTACTCAAACCAGACAAAGAGCCGCCGCTGCGAGTGTTGATGCCCCCCCCAGATATCGTCCAGCAACACCTGCACATCGGGATGCACAAAGGCCACGTCGCTGAGGACGTGGTAGATCTGCTCAAGCTGGCTACCCGACAACGTCAAGGCCGAGGCGGGCGTCGGCAAGGGGGGGCGATCCCCGGCGGCACGGCAGCGAAAGTTATCTCTTCGCCTGGAGTTGGCCTCGATTGGCTGCAGCCAGCCCTGAGCGGCCAGGTAGTCCAGCTCTTTGCGCAGGGTGCGGTGGGTCTTCAAAAAGGGCCGGCTGGCCAGCCGCGTCTCCAGATGGGGAACTTCGGCTTTTAAGGCGGCCAGCAGGTCGGGATGCTCCAGCCAAAAGCTCAGAGGCTTCTGGCAAATGCAACTGGGATCCGGGCAGGAGATCCCATGGGGCAAATCCTGCCGGGGGTGGCTGGGCGAGAAGAGGCGATCGCGGATGTGGGTGTAGCCAAAGGTCTCTGGCAGATCCGGCCAACGGTTTTCGCTGTACAAACCCTGGAGCAACACCCAGAGACGCACCGCCCGCTCCAGGCGCTCTGCCAACTGCCCGCCTGCCAGCCAGCGCAACACCTCCACCGTCAAAGGCAACTCCCCTCCGTTCATCTCCCCCTCCAGGGCAAGGCACAGACCAAGGTCGGATCCCTTCGCCCCTACTCTGCCAACAATTGGAAGATCTTGCTTCCAATCTTCCCCATACTGGGGCCAGGCTGTTGTCTTTCTGTCCCAATTTCCATGTCTGCTGTGGCGCTGCAGTTGCGGTCTGGCTATCTGGCCCATTGGCCGCAGAAACCCCATCTTGGGGGGCTACCGTTTCAGGTGATTGAAATCGAGCTGACCCGACCGGATCGGCTGGTTTTCCCGGAAGATCTGGCCCAACTGCGCCTGCCTGGGGGGATCGACCCCCGCTTGGGAGTGGTGCTGAGCGGGCGCGCCCCCATCTGGCTCTACGGCTGGTTGGTGCACGAGTGCCACTTTACCCGCTGGGTGGCCTGCTATGACCCACGCTTGGGGGCAGTGGTGGTCTCCAGCCATAGCCCAGACGTGCAGGTGGGCGAGATCATTCCCTGGGTGCAGGGCAGGCCAGGCAAGGCCTACGGCCCGCTGACGCGAACAGAATTGGCGGCGGCGGTGATGGTGGTGGGCCCCCCCGACAGTGGCAAAAGCCGTCTTGCCCGCGCCCTCTTCGAAGCTCTGCTGCCGGAGCATCCCGATATTTATCTGCAACGGGCCCATTGGGATGGGGAAGGCAATTGGACGTTGGATCTGCCGCCGGAAGAAGCCAAAATCCTCAAGCACCGCTACCGGGGCCGCCTGACCCCCGATTTTTTCAGCTTTCACGCCCAGGCCATCCTCGCCCTGCGCCAACAAAAAAGCCTGGTGATCGTGGATGTGGGCGGCAAGGTGGATCCCCACAAGCAGCCGATCCTGGAAGCCTGCTCCCATTATCTCTTGGTCAGCCGGGATCCGGCGGCCATCCCCCTCTGGCATGAGTTTTGTCGGGATCGGGGCAACTTGCGGTGTGTGGCCGTCCTGCACACCGGCCCCTGCCCGGAAGATCTACCCAGGGATCCCAACCAACTGGAGCTGTGCTGGGATCCCGGCTCTCCGCTGCCTGCCGAGCTGGTGCGGGTGGTGCGCGGCTTGGTCGGCTCGGCAGGATAATGGCAGGGAGCTTTCGGCGGCGTGCCGGATGAGATTTTTAGTTAACCGCTTCAGGGTTAGCCTCATGCCCGTAGAGGTAGCTGAGGACAGAGTTGCGCAGGCGATAGTACTGCGGATCCTCCAGAATGCGCTCGCGGTCGCGAGGACGTGGGAAGGGAATAGAAATGACCTGCCCAATGGTAGCTGCAGGGCCGTTGGTCATTAACACCAAACGGTCGGCCAGAAACAGTGCCTCATCGATATCATGGGTGATCATCAAAACCGTGCAGCGATGTTCATCCCAAATGCGCAACAGCTCCTCCTGCAGTTCCTCTTTGGTGATGGCATCCAAAGCCCCAAAGGGTTCATCCAAAATCAGGACTTCTGGTCGAATCGCCAAGGCACGGGCAATGGCCACCCGCTGCTTCATCCCTCCGGAAATTTGCGGGGGATATTTTTGGGCAGCTTCCCCCAGCCCCACCAAATTCAGGTGTTCCTCTACAATTTGATGCTTTTCCGACTGGCTCTTTTGAGGGAAGACCGACTGGACGGCCAGGTAAACATTTTCATAGACCGTGAGCCAGGGTAACAAGGCATATCCCTGAAACACCACCATGCGATCTGGGCCAGGAGCTGTAATCGGCTGGCCTTTCAGCTTCACCGAGCCGCTGGTGGGCTGGGTAAAGCCAGAAACCATATTCAGCAGCGTGGTTTTGCCACAGCCGGAATGTCCAACTATGCAGACAAATTCTCCTGCATCGACCCTAAGATTGATATCTCGCAAGACGGGATACTCCCCCTTAGGAGTTGGGTAAGTCTTGCTGACATTCTCAAGGGTTAAGTAGGGTTCTGCGGCTGTGGCTACTGGGGTAGAGGTTGTCAAGAGGGCAGTCATCGTGGGGTGCTCCAATTCATCGTTTTCTCACAACTGGGAACGTGCTTTTGCAAAGGGAACCTCTAGAGCAACACAGGACGACGATCCAAAGCAACCTCGGCTATGTAAATGTCGTGCTTAATCGCCAAACTGTTGAGGTAAGCCAAGGGATCCTCGCCATTGAAAGGGATCCCGTCGAACAATTGAATGGGCTGCCGTTGGTAAGACACATCCAGCCCCAGCTCGCGGGCCGCCGTACTGAACACCCCCACCTGACACACCCGCTCCACGATCTCCACCCAGTTGCGGGGGAAGGGCAGATCCCCCCAGCGGGCCATTTGCGTCATCATCCACAGATGCTCGGTGCGGCTGGGGCGGTTGCCGGCGCCCAGAAAGAACTGATGGTGGGCATATTCCCGCATCGGCATGTCTAGGTCACAGATCAGGCGCTGGGGATCCCCCAGGTGAATGTAGGATGGGTCGGTGCTCAGGTAGGCGCGGCGGCTGAGCAGCTCGCGAATCTCGTCGTGGTGGGCCGGATCTTCGCAGTAGCGACAGGCTTCCAGCAGCGCTTTCACCAAGGCAATGTGGGTGTTGGGATAGGCCCTGGCCCAATCTTCACGCACCCCCAACACCTTGCCGGGATGGCCCAGCCAAATCTCCAGATCCGTAGCCACCGTAAAGCCGCTGCCCTCCAGGGCGGCCCGCAGATTCCAAGGCTCTCCCACGCAGTAGCCGTCGATGTTGCCGGCTGTTAGGTTGGCCACCATCTGAGCCGGGGGCAGCGTTTTCAGTACCACATCGTGATCCGGGTGGATCCCGCCGGCTGCCAGCCAATAGCGCAACAGCAAATTGTGCATAGAGCTGGGATGCACCACCCCAAAGGTCAGCCGACGGCTGGGGCTATCCAGGATGTAAGCCTTCAACTGGCTCAGCGTGTGGATCCCTTGCTCGTAGAAGCGCCTGTGCAGGGTAATGGCATTGCCGTTGCGGGTCAAGGTGAGGGCAGTCACCACCGGCTGGGGTGGGTTGTCCCCGCCGCCCAGAGACATCCACACCGGCATGCCGGCGGGCATTTGGGCCGCATCCAAGTAACCTCCCTGGATGCCGTCTTGGATCCCTCGCCAACTGGTTTCCCGCACCAAGTTCACTTCTTCCAAGCCGTGTTTGGCAAAAAACCCTTTTTCTTTAGCTACAGCCAAGGGAGCACAAGCAGTGAGGGGCACAAAGCCAATCTCCAGGTTGATCTTTTCCAAGCCATGCCTGGCCACCACAGTGCTGCGGCGAGCACGCCATTGCTTGATGCGTTTTTGTTGGTTCAAAAAGTAGATGATCTCGCTGCGGTAGCTGTAGTAGCTGGGATGGTTGACCACCTCCAGCCGACGGCGGGGCCGAGGAATGTCAATGGTTAAAATGTTCCCAATTCGGGATCCCGGCCCATTGGTGAGCATGACCACACGATCTGACAGAAGAACCGCTTCGTCCACATCGTGGGTGACCATGAGAGTGGTCATCTGGTGTTCTTCGCAGATGCGCATCAACTGCTCCTGCAAATTCCCGCGCGTGAGGGCATCCAAAGCGCCAAAGGGCTCGTCCAACAACAACACCTTGGGCCTCACAGCCAAAGCGCGAGCGATGGCTACCCGCTGCTTCATGCCCCCTGACAGTTGAGCCGGGAACTTATCCGCCGCCTGCCGCAAGCCGACCAGATCGATATGTTCTTCGACAATCTGCTGACGCTCTGCCGGGGAGTAGTTTTTCAGCACAGCGTCTACCGCCAGGGCAATGTTTTGTCGAACCGTTAGCCAAGGCAAAAGCGAGTAATGCTGAAACACCACCATGCGATCCGGGCCGGGAACGGTGATGGTGTGTCCATCCAAAGCCACGATCCCTCCGGTAGGCAGAGACAACCCCGCCACCATGTTCAGTAGGGTGGACTTGCCGCAGCCGGAGTGGCCGATTAAGGAGACAAACTCCCCGCGGTGAATTTGGAGATCGATCCCTTTGAGGGCTAGATATTCTTGGCCTCCAGGCAGACCAAACGCTTTTTCCACTTGCTCTACACTGACCAATACAGACACAGAAGACCTCCCCACCTGTAGATATTGCTCAGCAACTCGGATCCCAGACCTCAGTTCTACTCTTTTTGAAGAGCTGATTGGGGCTAACACTCAAAGACAATGTAAGAGGGATCCCAACTCAATTGGATGGACATGCAGTGAAAAGATCTGCAAACGAGGCTAGCGATTGGCTATTTTGTTTTGCAGGGCAGCCACCAGTCGATCCAAAAGCAAGCCCACCGCCCCAATGTAGATGACAGCAACGATGATCTCAGTCACGTAGTTCTGCTGGTAGGCATCCCAGATGAAAAAGCCGATCCCTGGCACGCCGGACATGACAATTTCTGCAGCAATAATCGCCAGCCAGGATAGGCCAATGCCAACCCGCAAACCTGTGAACATGTAGGGCAAAGCAGAGGGCAGCAGCACCTTAAAAAAGAAGTCAACTTTAGAAAGCCTCAGCACTCTAGAAACGTTGATGTAGTCTTCCGGGATCTGCCTCACCCCCACCGCCGTGTTGATCAAAATGGGCCAGATAGAGGTGATGAAAATAACAAACAAAGCAGCCGGCTCATTGCGCTGCAAAGCAGCCAAGGAGATGGGCACCCAAGCCAAGGGAGCCACCATGCGCAAAAACTGGAAGATGGGATCCAAAGCGCGGTTGATCCACATGCTGCTGCCCACCAAGATCCCTAGGGCAATGCCCACCAAAGCGGCACTGCAGTAGCCGATGACCACCCTTTGCAGGCTGGCCAAAGTTTGGCGCAGCAGCCCTTGGTCGAGGTCGCTATTGCGGTACAGAGGATGCAGGATTAGGTAGCGGCTGCGCTCATCCATCCACACATCCCAGGGCCCCGGCAGCCGAATCAGGTTGGCGCCGGACAAAAGTTGCCAAATCAACAAAAATCCCACAATGCCAACCACGGGAGGGAGGATCTGATCTCGATACTTGGCAAAGTCGAACTTGGTTGTCGAGGGCTTTGCCGGAGAAGAAAGTGTCGTCGTCATGGCTCCTAGAGAGGATAGAGTTTTACAAAGTTCTCTGTTTCTGCGCCTTCGAAACACCTCGACTGAGGGGTTCTACAAAGTTCTGGAATCAGAGCATGAACTTGGATCAGCTTTGCCTTTTCCTTGGACGGGCAAGCACAGGGACTGCAAACTCGACAAAACTCTCACAGCAATCAGCAAAATCAGCGCCCCCATTGCCATTGAAAGGATGAGCCTGTCCCAGTAAAGCTTGGCTGGTCTCTCGAAGCAGGGATCCCTGGAGTGTTCTCGCGGAACGTGCAGCAGAGCTAACATGGCCGATCCTCAACATAGTGTTCAGAACCATTCAAAAGGCGCAAGGCTGACAGTCTCTATCGACCCGATGTGAGCAGAAAGCTCGGCCCAGCCTTTTTTAACTCGATGGGATCCCGCGAATGGGCAGGATTTCTGCTACACAAGAAACACGTCTGTGTTGACCTGAGCCGAGACTAGGCCCTCTTGATTTTCAGGCTGTTCAAGTAGGCCTGGGGATCCTGGGGGTCAAACACCACACCATCGAAGAAACGCTCCGTTCCCCGCGAAGTGTTGTTGGGAATATTCTTCACTCCCAGCGCTTGGGCAGCCTCCCGCCAGAGATCTTCGCGGTTCACCTCATCCACCAGACGGCGGGCAGTATCCAAATCCTTGAGGAAGCGAGCGTGGAAGCCCCAACGCAGCGATTCGGTCAAGAACCACAGGTCATGGCTCTTATAGGGGTAAGAGACGCTGCCCCGGCCATCTTCCCAGTACAGAGGCCCGGCGTTGAAATCTTGAACAGCCGGCTTGCCATCTCCCAATTCGTACTTGCCCTGGAAGGGAGGCGTGAGAACCTCGACCGGCACATTCAGATAAGCGCGCCCCGAAAGGATGCGCGCCAGCTCTTCACGGTTGGCCGGATCGTCGCACCATTGCTGCGCTTCCATCACCGCCATCAAAGTGGCTTGTGTGGCCCTGGGGTTTTGCTCTACCCAATCGGCGCGAATGGCCAAGTATTCTTCGGGGTGAAAGGGCCAAATCTGTTGGGTAAGGGCCGCCATAAAGCCGATCCCATCGGCCACAATCCGGTAGGGCCAGGGATCCCCGGTGCTAAAAGCATCCATGGTGCCGTTGCGCATCCCCTGCACCGTCTCGGCAGAGGGCACCGTCAGCAGCTCAATGTCTTGATCCGGATCCACACCCCCGGCGGCCAGCCAGTAGCGGATCCAAAAATCTTGATTGGCGTTGGGGAAGGTTTAGGCAGCCTTGAATTTGCGCCCGTTGCTGGCGCTGAAATTTTTGATGTAGTCTGCGGCTCCAGAGATGTCCAGCCCCAAGCCTTTGCCAGTGTGCATTCCGGCAATGGCAATCCCGTTGCCTTGGGTGATCAACTGGCACAGAACCGCCATGCGCACCGGCTGGTTGTTGGTGATGGCGCCGATGTGGATCATGTGAGGCATCGGCATCTGCCACATGCCGCCGTCGATTCCCCCACCCGCTGAGCCAATGACCACATTGTCCCGGGCTGCCGGCCAACTGGCCTGCTTCAACACCTCTACACCGGTCATGCCGTGCTTATCGAAAAAGCCCTTCTCCTTGGCGACAATCAGGGGGGCAGACTCCACAATCGGAATAAAACCCAGCCTAAGGTTGGGGGTTTCCGGGCCGCTGGCCTGGGCAACCCAGTAGCCTGTGCCGGCCCGTGCTATGCTGCCACTGAGCAGCCCACCTGCTGTGGCCGCGCCCGCAGACAATAAAAAGTTGCGACGTGATGTCATGATCACCTCATCTTTGAAAAAATATGTGAACGCCAAGAGAAACCTTTCCAGTTCAAGCCGCTAGACCGACGGATTCCCCTCGTAAAATCTCAAGAAATCCTTAAATCTCAGCCTGGTTGATATCCTAAAAGCAGACAGACATAGAAACAATACAATTGCTCTTTTGGTAGCTATAGACTTTTTTCTATCTTCTGGCGATTCTCGAGGGAGTTGCTCTCCGGTGGCAGAGTGCTTTAAGCAAAACGGCTCAACGGACTGGGGATCCCTGCCCCATGGCGGCTATCACTGGGATGGCTGTGCCGAGCCGTTTTTCGAGGGCTGGTACAGCCGGGTCACTTTACCTGGGGATCCGCCCATCAGCTTTGCCTTCATGTACGCCATCGATCCCAAGCGCGGGGGCATGGCGCAGGTGTTGGGGCCGGAGGAGGAGTTGCATTGGCGCACCTTCCCCAATCCCCGCCGCTTTTGGGCCAGCTCAACCCATCTGGCCTTGGGGCACTCAGGGATCCCAGGCCCCGGCTGTCGCGGCCTTCAGGATCCCTTCACCTTCTTCCAGCGCACCGCCAGCGGCTACCAATACACCGCCCGCCTCAACCAGGGGATCCTGCCAGATCCTGTCAGAGGCGAGGCCATCCGCTGGCTCTATCGCATTCAACTCTGCTCTGCCTACGGGATCCCGCCGCGGGCCACCATGGGAGCCTGGTCTTATCTGCCCATCTTTGAGCCGGGCTGGCAGATCCTGATGAGCCACGGTCTGGCCAGCGGCTGGGTGGAGTGGCGGGGCAGGCGCTTCGAATTCGAGCAGGCCCCCGCCTACGCCGAAAAAAACTGGGGACAAAGCTTCCCTCGCCGCTGGTTTTGGATCCAGTGCAACGCCTTTCCCAACCATTCCGGCCTCAGCCTCACCTGCGCCGGAGCCGAGCGGCAGGTGCTCACCCGCCCCGAAGAAGTCGCCCTGATCAGCCTGCACGGCGGGGGATCCCAGCCTTTTTTGGAGTGGCGGCCCGGCCAAGCTCGGCTAACCTGGCAGGTGGATCCCTGGGGATCCTGGCAGGTGCGCGGCGTTGTACAGGAGTTCCATTTGTGGATCGGCTGGCCAGACCTGCCATCCCCTGGGATGGATCCCGTCAAGCCCCGAGAGCCTCCTTGGCCGCATACATAACCTCTAGGGTGATCTCGGTCAGGCCACGCTCGCGGGCAAATTTTTCGGTGTTGCGTTTCACCTTGCCGCGCACAAAGCCGGGCACTTTGTTCAGCTCCGCCTGGGCTTCTCGCGTCCAGATGAGATCGGAATCGGCGCTCAGGCTCTTGTGGATCACTTCTTTGGTGTCGTGGCCGCCGAAGACCTCCAGCAGGTGATCCTCCATGCCCAGGGTAAAGGAGTTGTAGATTAGGTCCACAATTTGGTTGGCGCCCTCATACCCCAAAAAGGGCCGGTAGCCGATGGGAAAATCTTGCACGTGCATGGGCGCCGAGATTACCCCACAAGGGATCCGCAGCCGCTTGCCCACATGCCGCTCCATCTGGGTGCCGAAGATGGCGGCAGGCTCCACCTGGGCAATGGCATCGGCTACGCGGGTGTGATCTTCGGTCAGCAGCACCTGATCGCAATACCCGCCCACCTCTGCCTGGAACCACTCGCCATCGTAGGTGCAATAGCTGCCCGCCCAGACCACATGAACCCCCATCTCGCGGGCCAGGATCTTGGTGATGGCTGCCGCATGGGTGCAATCCCCAAAGACCACGGCTTTTTTGCCGGTCAGATTTTGGCAATCGATGGAGCGGGAGAACCAAGCCGCCTGGGAAACGTAGAGGGTCTGCTCCTGGATGTAGGGCTCGTAGTCCACCGGGATCCCTTGCTCGTTGAGAACCTGCTGGATCTGGCGGATGAAGCGGGCTGTTTCCACCACCCCCATGGGGGTGATCTCCACATAAGGTGTGCCAAACTGCTCCTGCAGGTAGCGAGCCGTCATCGGCCCCAGTTCCCGGTAGGGCACCACGTTAAACCAGGCCCGCCCCAGGTGCTTGAGATCGTGGACGCTGGCCCCCTGCGGGATCACCAAATTGAGCTCGATCCCCAGATCCTGGAGCAGCTTTTTCAACTCCCGCAGATCGTGGGCATGGTGAAAGCCCAGGCTGGAGATGCCGAGGATGTTGCAGGAAGGACGCTCCGTCCTCCGGGGCGGGCCGCTCAACTCCCCACTTTTGCGGGCTTTGTTGATATAGAACTCCACAATCTGGTGCAGGGTGCGCTCGGCGGCCTGCAACTCGTTGACCCGATAGTGGTTGACATCGGCCAGCAGCACGTCACAGCGGCTGGACAACTGCGCCTGCCGCACAAAGTGATGCAGATCCTCCTGCAAAATGCTGGAGGTGCAGGTGGGGGTAACCACAATGAGATCAGGCTGCTCCTCGCCGTCTTTGCGGACGATGTTGCGAATCACCTTCTCGTCCGATCCCCGCGCCAACACCTGCCGATCAACGACGCTGGTGGTTACCGGGGTAAAGTCCCGCTCCCGCTCCAGCATGGAACGCATCACGTTGAAATAGTCGTCCCCCAGGGGAGCGTGCATGATGCTGTGAACGTTTTTGAAAGAACTGGCCACCCGCAGCGTGCCGATGTGGGCGGGGCCAGCGTACATCCAATAGGCCAATTTCATGGACAGCCTCTCAAATGAAAACCGAGGCAAGAGCCGGGATCCCAATCCGCCGCCGACTTCTCACCCGCTGCAAATCTCTTCTGGCATTGTAGAACGCCCGGCAGCCGGGATCCCTTGGCCGTTATCCTCCGTAACTCCCGGCCACGGCGATTGTAAACATCATCGATCAAAAGCAAAACGGCCCTTTCAAGACAGCGACAATTACGGGGATCCCTCTACCCTGACTTCAAGGCCTGTTCCATGCTGGAAATAGGGGCAGCAGCCCTGGACTCCGCTTGGCAGCTTGCCGGCGAAGAACCCAATTTCCGTAGCTTTCGTTACAGATTAACTTTTGAATACAAAATGTGTACCTCTACAAACTTGAGCAGAGATTTTGGGTTACCCAGGCAAGTTTTTGGCCAGCCAAGGCAGACTGAGTCTGGAGAGAGGCTCTTCTGTTTCCCTGGATACAAACCTGGGCAAAGACCCGGGCAGAAGGGCGTGGCTGCTGGAGAAAGCGAACACCCTTTGAGGTGTTGAGGTGAAAGGCCATGGGCTCTACCACGATTTCTTGGCAACGTGATCGCAAAGCCCCTCAGGAGCAGATGGATTCCATGACTGTCACATATCTTAAGTCTGCGGCTTGCCTGCGCAACTGGCTGCAGGCGCCCTTGCAACCGATTCGAGCGGCAATTGACAGCATTGAAGTTCAGGATCCCCGCTTGGCCCACTTTTTGTGTCGGTGGATCCCGGCCCGCTGTCCTTTCGAGCGAGATGTGGTGTTGTTTGGCCACAAACTGATGCACATTCCACCGATGTGCAAGCTCAACCCCTTCTACGATCAAGTAGTAGGGCTGCGCTTCCGGGCTTTGTCGTTTTTGGCAGAACAGGGAGAAGACATCAGCCGCTACCTCTAGATCGACTTTCGGTTTGGATGATACTCCACATGTATTCACGGAACATAGATTGCTTCTTTTTTCATCAGTGGACGGAGTTTGGGGCGTAGAGCCTTGTCGGCCACAAGGTCGAGGGGGCATCCAAGTTTGTCTTCCAAGTAGAAGAGCAGATTGAAGTAACGCTTGGAGTCGACTTTACCAATGAATTTAACTAGGATATCGATGTCGCTGCCGGCTTGATCCTCGCCACGAGCAGTTGAGCCAAACAGGGCCAGTCACCGCACACGGCGGGTGTTTATTCTAGCTATCTTTAGGAAGTCGGGTTCAAGGGATCCCTGGCCGTCCAAAAGCCGTTGAGAAACTATGGCCACTTTAAACCAGATATAAGACACTCTCCAAGGGATCCTCGCCACTACCCAAGCGCTCTGCGCCGCCGGCGCGTTCGCGACAGTGTTGCGTAGCAATAACGATGTAACAAGCCGTAGTCTGGCCAGAGTGGATCCCGTCAGAGGGGGTTTCCAACTGGATGAAAACGGCGGCGTTGCTCCTGAAGTTAGGGTTAGCAGGGAGAATCGGAGAGACTACGCTTTAGTTTCTGTAAATTGTCAAGCAGTTGGGGCATGTCACTTTGGATGATACTCCACAAAACGTCGTTGTCTAGAGCAAGATAAGCATGAATGATACGGTTACGAGTGGCAATGAGTTGTCGCCAAGGAATATTTTCGTTCTGGTTACGGACTTCTGCAGGAATGTGAGTGGCTGCCTCACCAATCAACTCGATGTTTCTCAAGGTCGCATCATAGGTTCGGCGATCCCGTTCAAAGTCTTCTTGAGTGTACCCCTCTGTGTATTCAAGGACTCGCTTGGCAAATTCAATCATATCATCTAGGTAGAAACGCCATTCACGGGACATAGATTGCTTCTTTTTCTATCAATGGACGAAGTTCGGGGCGTAGAGCCTTGTCGGTCACAAGGTCTAGGGGGCATCCAAGTTTGTCTTCCAAGTAGAAGAGCAGACCGAAGTAACGCTTGGAGTCGGCTTTACCAATAAATTCAACTAGGATATCGATGTCGCTGCCGGCTTGATCCTCGCCACGAGCAGTTGAGCCAAACAGGGCCAGTCGCCGCACACCAAATTGCTTTTGAATCTCGGCAAATTGCTCGCCGAGCAATTGCAATACTTGTTGTTTCCTCATGGCTGGTCAGATTGGATCATTCTCTTGTCAACTCTCCAAGTGGGAACACAGGTTGGCCGCTTGTTTTGATCTTCCAGGCTCACACAGGCAGGTGTTTATTCTAGCTATCTTTAGGAAGTCGGGTTCAAGGGATCCCTGGCCGTCCAAAAGCCGTTGAGAAACTATGGCCACTTTAAACCAGATATAAGACACTCTCCAAGGGATCCTCGCCACTACCCAAGCGCTCTGCGCCGCCGACGCATTCGCGACAGCGTTGCGTAGCAATAACGATGTAACAAACCGTAGTCTGGCCAGAGCGGATCCCGTCAGAAGCGGGTCTCGAACTCCAGGGAAAGGACGTTGTTGCCCTCGAGGTCGGTGGTGGCACGGGTGAGGGTTTGGTCGTTGAGGCGGTAGCGGGCGCTGTAGCGGGTGGGCTGAAAGGGATCCGTCAGGTTGCGCTGCACCGAGATGGAAGTAGCCGGCCCCAGATCGCGGGCCACCTCCAGCGCCAGGCCGACTGAGGAGCGTCTGGGGGCACGGGTATCGACCTGGGGAACGGGGCTGAGGCGAACCTCATCCAAGCCGAGGGTGTCCCGCAGCGTCTCCAACACATCGTTAAGCAAAGCCGTTCCCGCCAGCCCGGCCACCCCTGCTTCGGGGTTGAGTTGGGCCAAAGCTGTTCCCCCCAACAGGGCGACGATCTCTTGGGGGGAGCGGCTGGGGCTGCTGGAAAGGGTCAGAACGCCGTTGCGGGGATCCGCAGCCGCAAGCTGGCTGGCCCGCCCGTTGACGTTGGCAAAGATCTCGATGCTCTGCTGCGATCCCGGCAGGTTGCGGTTGGTGTCGAAGGGGGACAGATCCTGGGGAAAGCGATAGACCTCGAAGGCTTGGGTCACCAGGCGCAGGTTTAAGAAAGGATCGAAGGGGTTGTCCAGGTCAAAGGTGGCGGTGTTGGGGCGGGAGCGATCCAGGCGAAAGTTGGCAATGGGCAGGCTGACGCGGCCTCGCTCCAGGGCGATGGTGCCCGCCGGACGCAGGTCTTGGGGAGTGCCGAACAGGCGCAAGCTGCCGCTGGCGTGGAATTCAAACAGGTTGGGCCGCTGCACGCGGATCCCGGGCCCCAAAACCAGCTCCAGGCCGTTGAGCCGCGGCTGCCAAAAGGGATCCGCCTGAGTCGAGTCTGCGGGAGCTGCCGCCGCTTCCCCTTTTTCAGGGCGGGGGCTGGCATCTACGATCCCTTGGGAGACCTCCAGGCGCCCCTCGAGCAAAGGCCGCAGCAGCAGGCCGCCCACCACCACCTCCCCCTGCAGGCGGCCTGTGTGGAGGTTGGGCAGGGTGAGCTGGATCCCTTGCAGTTGCAGCGTTAGGGGTGGCGAGGTCTCGTCCATCTGCAGGGCGCCGCGGGAGTTGACGGGCAAAAAGCCGTTGGCCAAGAGGGATCCGCCCCCCAACTGGCCCTGCAGCTCCCGCACCTCCAATTGGTTGAGGTTAAAGAAAATTTGGCCGGTCAGGTCGGTGATGGGCTCCGGCAGGGCGGCCAACTTGAGGATCCCGGAGCTAAGGCTGAGGTTCCCCTGCAGGCTGGGCTCTCGCAAGCTGCCGCGGATGGCCAGCTCCAGTTGGCTTTGGCCCCCTTCCCAGCGCACCTGGTCGGTGAGGAGGTTGATCAGGCGCAGGCCGCCATTCTCGGCTTGCAGGGTGAGGTCGATCTGATCCGATGCGGCCCGCACCTCCGCAAAGGGCAGGGTGTAGGGCACCAGGCCGGAAAGGCGGATCGGCTCGTCGCCGTTGGCCAGCAGGGCGCCCTCCAGGCGCAGTTGACCCTGGTTGTAGTCAAATTGTCCCCCCACCTCCCGCAGCGGCACCTGGTTGATCTGGGCGTTGACCACCGTCAGGGAGCCGCGGGCCCGGGGATCCCGCAGGTTGCCTGCCAGTTCCACATCCAGGTTGAGATCTCCCTGCAGCTCCAGCTCGTCCGGCAGGAAGCGATCCAGCAAAGCCAGAGGAAATGCTTGGATTTGCAGGGATCCCGACTGTTCCTCCAGGCCCACCTTGCCAGAGAACAGGGCCTGGCGTTCGCCACTGCGCAACAGCAGCGGCTGCAGCACCACCGCCCCTTCGACCAGGCTGCCGCTGGCGGTGAGGCTCTCGATGCTGAACTCCTGGGCCTGCCAATTCTGGCCCTCGAGCTGAAAGCTGACGCTGGGCCGGTTGAGGTTGCCGACCAGGCTGACGCTGGCCTGAAATTCCCCCTGCAGGCTGGTGGGCGGCGGGATGCGGGGATCCATACGGCTGGCCAGGGCCCCCAGGTGGGCGGCCAGGATCTGGGCGTAGTACTCCAGTTGTTGCAGCAGCGGATAGCCGGGCAGGCCGACCGGCTCTGTCTCTAACACAGCGGCAGGGCCCAAAGGTGGCAGCCGAAAACCGCGGCTGGTGATATCGCTCCACTCCCGCCACTTGAAAGTAGAGACGATATCTTCCAAGCGGCCTTGACGGGTGCTGATCTGCAGGTCGATTTGGGGAATGGGGACTTCCGAGGTGGGATCCAAAGCAGCCTGGAGAGAGGTTGCCGGCAGCTCCAAAGTGCCGCTGGCGGTGTAGAGGCTCTCGAACAGCTCCAGTTGGGCTTGGGCAAGGGTCAGGCGAGCGGGGCGGGAGTCGTCGCTGGGGCGATAATCGAAATCCACTGAGAGGCCCTGCACCGCGAGATCGCCTAGCCGCAGCCCCTCGACCGCAGCTCGACCTCGAGCGGCGCCACTGGCCAGGTCAAGCGCCACCTCCCCATTGAGGGTTCCGCCCAGGCCAGCCCAGGGCCCGGCAGCCAACCCTCCCAGCAAAGCCAGCGGCAACTGGCTTGCCGTCACCTGCAGTTCATCTTGCTGGCGTTGGCCGCGCACTTCCGCCTCGCCCCGCCGCACCTGGAATTGCACAGGCCGAAACTGGGGATCCAACTGCAGCGCCAGCCGCTCCCGCGCCCCCACTAGCTCCACCGCCGTCCCCTGGGCAGACCAGCTAAAGGGCCCGGCCAAGTCGGCAAAGGCCACCTCCCCCACCTGCAAGCCGCGCAACTGCGCCTCGCCAGCCACCTGCAGGTTGTCCGGAGAGCCGCGGATCTGCCCGGATCCCTGCAGCACCCCCTGCAGCAGTGGCGGCAGGCCGGGCACTTCCGCCAGGGGGATCCCGTCAGCGGCAAAGCTCAGGTCCAGGGATCCCACCTGCAGCGTCTGGGGATCCACCGGGATCTCTCCCTCTACTCTGGCCAAGCGGGCGGTGTCGGCCAAGATCTCTGTCTGCTGGATACGCAAGCCAGATCCTTCCCAAGCTACCTGGCCGCGGATGCCGTCAACCCATTGCACTCCCCTCTCTCCCAAAGGCTGGGACAGGGCTAGCGACCCTTGCGCCCGCAACGCCGCCAGGAAACCCACCTCCGCCGCCTCCCCTGTGTCCACCTGCGCCATCAGCTCACCAGAGAGGGATCCCGGCCACTGCGGGTTAAAAAAGGCCAGCGGCAGATCCTGGGGAGCCACTTGGGCTTGGACTTGCCCTCCCGCCCACCGCCCCGCCACCTGGGCCCGGCCCCCGCCCAGCTCCAACACCGCCTGCGGCACCTGTACCGCCCACCCCTCGGCCTCGGGCAAGATCTGCAGCTGTCCTCTGCCGGCAATCTCTCCTCCTTGGGTTGTCCAGGTGGCCTCCACCTGGGGCCGGGATCCCGCCAGCGCCACCTGCACCTGGGCACTTACCGGCCCCAGCTCGCCCCGCCGCGGCAGGTTGAGGTCGTAGAGAGCCAGCACCTGCTCTACATCGGCCCCGGTGACCTGGAGATCGAACCGGCCTGCTAAGCCGGCAGCCCATTGCAGTTGTCCGGATCCCTGGATCCGCCCGCCGGCGGCCTTCAGGTCGATTTCCTCAAAGGCCAAGGTTTGATCGGCCAAGCGGAAGCCAAAAGCATATTCCGGCACCGGCAGGCGATCCACCCGCCCCGGCGAGATCCCTCGCAACTGCCCTTGGATCTGCGGCCCATTCAGCGGCCCGGTGACCCTCAGGGATCCCGCCACCACCCCTTCCGCCGGCAGCTCAACGTTGAAAGTCTCCTGGATCTGCTGCAGGCTGGCCGGGGCAATAGCGGCTTGCAGATCCAATCCCTCCTTGTCGCCGAAGACAATGGAGCCGTTGAGATCTTCAAAAGCAAGCTGGCCAAAACGACCGCTCACCCCCTGCAGTTCCAGCTCCTCTAGGGTAAAGCGAACGGAGCCCTTCACCTCTTCAAAAGGATGGGGCAACCTCTCCAGCCCCAGCCGCGCCTGCTGAACCTGGGCTTGCCCCGTCAACTCCCAAGGGCGTTCTCCTCCCCAGAGGACTTGCAGATCCAGACTGGCTTCCCCTTCCACCTCAGTCAAGGGCGCCGCCGGCAAGACGCTGGGCAGCAGCTCCAAAGGCAGGCGCCGAGCGGCCAGCGTCACCGAGCCAGAAGCCTGGGCGAAATCCGCCACCCCCCGGAGCTGCAGGGGGTAGCCCCCTTCCCCCTCCAGAGAGCGCAGCGCCGCCGAGAGCTGGAAACTGGCCCGACCCCCTCCCTCCTCCCCCGGCGGGGCACTCAGCCACACCTGCGCCTGGCCCTGCAACTGCTCAAACCGGCGCCGCTCTCCCACTAAGGGAATAGCCGTCAGGGATCCCCCCTGCAAACGGATGTTCAGCCCCTGCAAGGGCAGGGATCCCTCGCCTTCTGGCAGTTGAAACTGCACGTCTGCCCAGCCGCGATCCAGCGTCTCCATCAGCAGCAGTTGCGGCTGATTCAGGGTAATATTGAGCACCCACTCCCCCGTCTGCAGCCAGGTCCAGAAGTCGGGGCTGAGGTCGATGGAGCCGATGCTGGCCAGATGTTCGATGTGGCTTTCCCCTAGCCTCACCTGCCAAGGGGCTACAAACCTTACCTCCCCCAATTCCACCTGCCGGCGCATCGCCTGCGAGAGGGTAGCTTCCACCTGGGGCAGCACCCGATCTTGAAAGTAGGCCCCGATTCCCCAGGCAGCCCCAAAAGCGGCAGCCGTCAAGCCCAAACCCAGCCCCGCCCCCATCCAGGTGCCGGGGGGAAGGGAAAAGCGTCGCCGCTGCCCCTCTTGCTCCTGCCGATCCTCTCCCAACGCTCGCCCCTCAGGGATCCCAACCACCCCACTTGAGAAGCCCTGTCTGGCCCGCAGGCCGGCCTCCTTGGGGAACATCAAAAACTGCCCCCATCCTACCCAAGGACTCCCGCCTTGCCACGAGGGGCCAAAAAGCAGGGATCCCTGCCCCCAGCCGCAATCCCCTGCCCGCGGAAAAATACCGTCTCGCCAAGGGAGTAGGGATGCTAAGCTATCTCCACGCCCGAGATCGGGCCTCAACCCTCTGTCGAGATAGATAAAAGGAGAAAAGCCATTCCGGAACCTCTGTCTCTGACGGTCAGCTTGCGCGGCAGCCACGAAGCGCTGGAGAACTGCCAGGTCTTTTACCTGACGGGCCTTCTGGATGCCTTTTCTGAGCCGGTCTTCGTTAAGGTGGTCACCAAATACCTAGAAGAGGGATCCCCCAATCTCATCCTGGATTTGACGGGGATCGACTTCATCGATAGCTCTGGCGTCGGTGCCCTGGTGCAATTGGCCAAGCTGGCCCAGAGCCGTGGGGGCATCTTTCAGGTGGTGAGCAACCCCCGCATCACCCAAACGGTGAAACTGGTGCGGCTAGAGAAGTTTTTGTCCTTGCGCAACTCGCTCCAAGAGGCCCTCGATCATCTGGCCGCAGAAGGTGGGGGACGTCCAGAGCCTGACACTCGCCCCGACGCCGCCGAGGCAAGGCCTGAGGGGCCAGACGGCCAAGCTTCCTGAGCTGGCGGACAAGCTCCACCATGGGCCTGGGGACTTTTTGGGGCATTAGCGCCGGGGCCGGGGATCCCGAGTGGCTCACCCTCAAAGCAGCCCGCATCCTCGGCGCCGTCAGGTGGGTGGCCTGCCCCCAGAACGCCGCCGGCCAGCCGGGCCTAGCTTACCAAATCGTGCGCCCTTGGCTGCGACCGGAACAAACCCTGTTGCCGCTGCATCTGCCCTTTGTTACCCAAGTCGAGCTGCTGCAGGCGGCCTGGCAAGCGGCTGCCGAGCAACTGGCCCCGCCTCTGGAGCGGGGAGAAGATGTGGCCTTTGTCTGCGAAGGGGATGTGGGCCTCTACAGCACCTTTGCCTACCTGTCCCAAGCCCTGCGGCAGCGGATCCCCGACTTGCCCATCCAGGCCATACCGGGGGTGTGCTCTCCTCTTGCCGCCGCTGCCGCTCTGGGATCCCCTTTGGCGCTCGGCTCCGAGAAATTGGCGATTTTGCCTGCTCTTTTTGCCCTGACGGAGCTGGAGAAGGCCTGCACCTGGGCCGACGTGGTTGTGCTGATGAAAGTGGCCCCCGTCTATCCTCAGGTTTGGCAGTGGCTAGCGGCAAGAGGTTGGCTACAGCAGGCCAGCTTGGTGGTTTGGGCCGGTTGGCCCCAGCAAGCTCTCTTCCCCACCCTAGAAGGATTGGCCGACTATCGCCCCCCCTACTTTTCCCTGCTGATCCTGCGCTCTCGGCCCCGGAATTGAAGTTCTCCCCGACACCCGCCTGAAGGGGGAGGCCCACCGAGGCCGGGTCGAGTGGTCTCGGTCAAATCCTCGGCTGAGCTGGGGATCCAGCCCCCCTGCTTTCTGGAAAGTTTCTAAAAAGTAGACCTTTCTTCTGGAAAAGGGCAGAGGATCCGACTGCAAGATCTACTGGAGACCTATGTTGAAGAAATATGGGAAGAACGATTAAAGAAATGACCTAGACTGTTAAGAACAGTTGCCAGCCATTGTAGAGGGATTTGACCCAAGCTAGATTAGAAATGTAGTGATTCAAGCAAGGAGGATAATATCTCAGCTTCATCTCAAAGGCGAGACACCAGCCTGCAATCTGCCCAAGCTCAAAGCTTCCTGTCGGTCAACGTTTTGATCCAATCTCGTGCAAACTTCCGATCCGTTGCGCCGGCAGGTTTCTATAGCAAGCGGTTGTCTTGCCCAGAGGAGCACCTGGCACCTACGACAGGTTTTCTTCCGAAGAAGGGACATGGGAGCTAAATCAAATAGCGGTCGGGTCTGTTGAGGTCAGCCGCTGCAACGATAAGGGGTCGTTTACCTCTGGTGAGATGGCAAGATGGCGAGCGGTCTTACCCGTTTAAGGGATGCCGGCCTGCTATTTCGAGTCTCCGTTTAGGATCAAGGAAGAGGTGGAAAACCGATGCTCGGTCGGGTTCAGGTGCTCCCCCCTGCAGACTCTGGCGAATCAGGACTCTGCTCAGTAGAGCAAGGGCTGCGGGCTTTAGCAATTTTGGGTTCGCCCAGTTCATAGTTTCACGCTCGCTTGGAGGAGGTTTTTATGCTTGCCTTTCTCTCGAAAATTGCTAGAGCAGTTATCCGCGTGTTCACGCCTGCCAAGTCTGATCTGGTTGAAGTAGGTTACCAGCCCATTACCGATGATGTCTATCGCGCCAAAGGCTCAGCTCGCTATGCTGGGGAGCTGTAGGGCACAGTGCGAGAGCGGGTCAGGTTTTGGCACTTCAACCCTCGGGAGCAGAGCTTCAAAAGTTGGTTCGTCAGGTGGCTGTTCTACTCTCCCCGTCAATTGAGCAGAGGGGGGTGAGCTCAGAACAATCGCTCAGAACAATCGAATAAGTGAAGAGACAGCTAAGTTTGGATGCAGGTGACGTGCATGGGGGTGGGTGGTTTCCCCTCCACTCAAGTTTTGTCGGTTCAGTGGCGGTGCCGGTGGGGTTGCCGCCACTTCTTGTTGGCTGCGAGCTGCTTGCCGCTTCTCTGCGAAAATAGCAAGGACGCTTGCAACAGATGCTTGAACGCCCTGTTTTCCTCTGTGTTGCCCTCCCTCGTGGTCTATCCCGTCACGCTAGGTGATTTGGAGCCCGTGGCGGAGGTTCTCGCCCAGGTCTTTTACCCGCCCTTGGGTCTGCAGCGCTGGCTCCACCCGATTCACAAGTTGGGCATCCGCGAGGATTTGCGCCTCAAGCTGGCGGCCAGGGATCCGCACTACTGCTGCCTGGCGGCTGCGGTGGGATGCGAGGTGGTGGCCACTGCCGAGATCTCCTTGCGGGCGATGGCCCATGGGAAGTATCCCTATCTGGCCAACTTGGCGGTGTTGCCCCCTTGGCGGCGGCGCGGGATCGCGCGGCAGCTTTTGCTCAGCGCCGAAGGAGTGGTGCAAGGTTGGGGCTATCACCAGTTGTATCTGCACGTGGTGGAAGACAATCTGGCCGCCCGGCAGCTCTACGCCCAACTGCGCTACACTCCCATCCAGCGCACCTCTCAACTGTGGCATTGGCTGGGGATCCCACCCCAGCTTTTGCTCTGCAAGTGGCTGCCGTGAAGTTATGTAAACTAGAGCTAGAAAGCTGGAGAGGTGTTGCAGTGGTTATCGAGGAAGGGGGCAGGAGCTGGCGCTGGTTGGGCCTTGTGGGGTTGTTTACGGCTTTGCTGGTGAGCTGGGCAGGGGTTCAGCCCGCTTTGGCCCAGTGGGGCACCACCCCCCTGCCGCAGATCGGGGCGCCGGCGCCGGAATTTGAGCTGCCGGATCAGTCGGGCCAGGTGCGGCGGCTGGCGGATTTTCGCGGCAAGTGGGTGGTGCTCTACTTCTATCCCCGCGACTTCACTGCCGGGTGTACCATCGAGGCGCGCCGCTTCCAGCAGGATCTGCCCAAGTTTCGGACGCTGGGAGCGGAGATTGTGGGCGTGAGCGCCGACTCGGTGGACTCGCACCGACGGTTTTGCTCGGCAGAGGGGCTGCAATTTCCTCTGCTTTCGGATCCTGAGGGCACGGTTAGCCGCGCCTACGGCTCCTGGACGGGGGAGATGGCCCTGCGCAACACTTTTTTGATCGATCCTGAGGGGATCCTGCGGGCCATCGACCCGATTGTCAACCCCTCTCGGCACAGTGCCGAGGTCTTGGCCCAACTGCAAGAGCTCGCCCAGGCTGGCTAGTCCTGGGGGCCAAAGGTCTGCTCGAACTCCTGCAGCAGCTCGTCGATCTCCTCCAAGGCTTGATTGACATCGACCCGCAAGCTGCCCAGGTCTGGCTTTTCCAAAAGCTTGACCAAGGTGGGCCGGCGCTCGCGAATGCGCTTGATGCGCTCTTTGAAGGCGGCAATTGCAGCTGTGTCCATGGCTAGAGAGATTATTTCAACTCCTCCAGACTATCGCTTTCCCACCCGGATTGTCGCCCACCGCGGGGATCACACCCACGCCGAGGAGAATACCCTGGCCGCTTTTGCGGCGGCCATCGAAGGCGGGGCCGACGGGATCGAGCTGGACGTGCGCCGCAGCCGCGACGGGATCCCGCTGGTTTTTCACGATGCCGAGCTGGAGGGGCAGCCGCTGGCGGCGCTCACTTGGGCGGAGATCCGCGCCCGCAAGCCCACGATCCCCAGCTTGGAAGAAGCGCTGCTCCACGTCAGGGGCAGGATTGCCCTCGATATCGAGCTGAAAGAGGCGGGCTACGAAGAACAGATCCTCGCCCTCATCGGCAAGCTCTTGACCCCTGCAGAGTGTGTGATCACCTCTTTTTTGCCCCAGGTGGCGCAACGGGTGAAAGCCCTTCTGGGAGGGGCTGCCCCCCAGGTTGGCCTGTTGGTGGAGGCGCAGCCGGAGGGAGAGAAGGGATCCCTCTTGACCTACTGCCGCGAGGTGGGAGCGGATTTTCTCGCCCCCCATTACTCTTGGCTGGACCTGCCGTTTTTGGCGGCGGCGGCCCAAGCCAGGATCCCGCTCTACGTCTGGACGGTCAACGATCCGGAGATCATGGCCTTCTGTTTGCGCCCGTCTGGGGAGGAGCCGCCGGTGCGGGGGCTGATCACCGACCACCCTCAGTTGGCGCTGCAAATTCGCCGCCAGCTCTGGCTGGCCGCAGAAGACTAAACCATGGGCACAAATTGCACTGGGAAGGCCCCCTTTTGCACCACCCCCTCCGGGGTTTTGTGGAGGATCAGCAAGGATTGGAATCCCTGGCTTTCGCCCACCGGCACCACCAGGGTACCTCCCACCGCCAGTTGATCCAGCAGCAGCGTCGGCAGGGTTGGGGGGGCTGCCGTCACCACGATGGCGTCGTAGGGGGCGTGTTCCGGCCAACCCTGATAGCCATCTCCCTGGCGCACCTCCACGTTGCGGTAGCCCAAGGAGGCCAGGGTTTGCTGAGCGCGGGCGGCCAAGGGAGCCAGCCGCTCCAGGCTATATACTTGCCGGGCCAGCTCGGCCAAAATGGCCGCCTGATAGCCGGATCCGGTGCCGATTTCCAGCACCACCGACTCAGGGGTGAGGCGGGCCGCCTCAGTCATAAAGGCGACAATATAGGGCTGAGAAATCGTCTGGCCGTAGCCAATGGGCAGCGGGCAATCCCTGTAGGCGCGCTCCCGCAGCTCCGGGGGAACGAAAAGGTGGCGCGGCACCTTGCGCATTGCCTCCAGCACCCGGGGACCGCGGATCCCTCGCTGCAAGATCTGCTCCCTCACCATCCGCTCCCGTTGGCCAGCCCAGGGATCCATGCCACTATCGCCGGCACAGGACTGAGGAGCGCCCAACTCGGCAGCCGGGATCCCAGCCAAGGAGTCAGAAGTCCTCTTAAAAAGAGACGAGAACAACTTTACCATTGGCGCACAACCTCCAAAGCTAACAGCTTGCCGGGATTTTCCGGGAACGCTGCGCCGTCACTTGGGATCCCTCAACTCGATCCTGGCCTACTTTCCAAAAGACTTCCAGCTTTAATCAGGCTTTTTCCCCTACCCCTTCCCGCAAGGGGATGGAAACTCCTCTTGTGCACGACTTAGCCGCAAGGATCTACCGGCTACAGCTAGCCCTTAGCAAGGTGGGGCCGTGGGGTGGTTTAGCGGTGTCTGTCAAACCAGCGCATCAGCATCGCCGCTAGGCGCTCAGGGTTGTGACGCACCAAGCCGGTCTCAGGATCCTCTTGCATGACGTTGGCCAGAACTGCCCGGCAACCTAGGTAGGCCAGCTTATCCGGATCCAGCACCACAAACTCAGAGCCATTGCGGCGGTAATGCTCCAAGGCGCGGAGAGAAGGGGGCTCCCGCTGTACCAGGACACCATCGAACAAGCGCACGCCCGCCACCCGATCCAGGGCCATGACGTGATCCCCAACGGTGTAGCCGTCGGTTTCCCCTGGCTCGGTCATAATGTTGCACACGTAGATGTGGGGCGCCATGTTCTTGGCCAGAGCTTCCACAATCTCCGGGATCAACAGGTTAGGGATGATGCTGGTGTAGAGGCTACCCGGCCCCAGCACCACAAACTCTGCCGCCTCGATGGCCTCGATCGCCTCGGGCAAGGCAGGAGGGTTGGGCGGGTCGCAGCCAATGCGGCAAATGCGCCCCCTGGCTTTAGCGATGTTGGACTCGCCCACCACGCGGCGGCCATCGCTCAACTCCGCCCAGAGGGTGACGTCCGCCAGGGTGGCCGGCAGCACCCGTCCCTGAATGGCCAAGACCTGCGAGGTGGCGGTGATGGCCCGAATCAGGTCGCCCCCGGTTACGGCGGTGAGGGCGGTGATGAACAGGTTGCCGAAGCTGTGCCCGCTCAGACCTTCCCCAGCCTGGAAGCGGTATTGAAACAGCTCCGTGAGCAGCTTTTCTTCGTTGGCCAAGGCGGTGAGACAGTTGCGGATATCTCCAGGGGGCAACACGCCGATCTCCCGCCGCAAGCGCCCTGAGGAGCCGCCGTCATCGGCCACGGTGACAATGGCGGTGATGTTGGAGCTGTAGTGCTTCAACCCCCGCAGCAGGTTGGAAAGGCCGGTGCCGCCCCCCAGCACCACGATGCGAGGGCCACGACTCAGACGTCGCCGCGACAGGAGCTTATCCACCAGCGCCTCGTCTCCTTCTGGGATCAGCACATCTTCGATGGAGCGCATGGCGCTGCGAAAGCCCAGCACCACCATCACCAAGCCGATCCCGGTCACCAAGGGGCCGCTGATGTTGTTGGGGATCCAGGTGGTGATCAGGCGCAGGGTGATGTCGATTAATCGCTTGAGGCGAAAGATGGGGGTCAGCTCTGTCCAGATGGCGATGCCCAGCACCATCAGCAGCACGCCCCCCACGGCTAGGGTGAGCCAGCGCTTGACCGCCAGACCAGGGAAGAGCCATTTCCAGCCATTTCCCGGCCAAGTGGCCTGGCGACGGCGAGGCCCCCACACAGTGGACTTGTTGCTGGGCGCGGGCTTAGTCATGGGGAGGTGCAGGAACGCCGGCCAAAGGGATCCTAACCTGTTGCTGTTCTACGCCAGCGGCAGGGGGTGGCGGGCCAAAGCGGGCCTCCAGCTCCCGCTGCGAATCCAGCAAATGGCGGTGCTGCACCTGGATGTTCAGGGCAGGCAGGGCAGGGTTGTCGGTGGGGACAGCCCAGGGCCGCAGATCTTCAGCCAGGCGCTCCACCAGAGCCACAGAGCGGTGTTGCCCGCCGGTGCAGCCGATGGCCACGGTCAGGTGAGGCCGTCGTTCTGCTCGGTAGTGGGGCCAGAACGCCTGCACCAGAGAAAAGATCTGCCGGTAGGTGGATTGGGTAACTGGATCCGCAAAGAGGAACTCCTGCAGAGGCGGATCCTGGCCGGTCAAGTGGCGCAGATGGGGCTGAAAGAAGGGATTGGGCAAAAAGCGCACGTCGAACAGCAAGTTGGCATCGGGGGGGGCACCGTACTTGAAGCCGAAGCTGACCAGCCTCAGGTTGAGCGGCTGTGGGATCCCGTGGACCAGGGCTTGTAATTGCTGCCGCAGTTGCTGGCTGTTCAGCTCAGACGTATCCAGGAGGTGGGTGCAGCGCTCCCGCACGGGGGCCAGATCGCGCACTTCCTGCTCAATGGCCTCCAACAGGCCAAGGCCAGGGCGGTGAGGGTGGGGGCGGCGGTGGGCGCTGAGACGGTTGAGCAATACCAGGGGACGAGCCTCCAGAAAGAGGAAAGGGATCCCTTGCGCTTGCCGCCAGCGGTCAAAGGCAAGGAACTGCTCCCGATATTCCGGGGTGTGGAGGTTTAGGCTCACCGCTAGAGCAGGGTGGCGAGGCCGGATTGCCTCGATTAAATAAACGGCCTGGTCAGGCGGGATCCCTTCCAAGCCGGTGTAGCCCAGTTGTTCCAATTGCTGGATGGCCAGGGTTTTCCCGGATCCCGTCAGCCCGGCAATAACGAGAACAGGCGAGGTCGCGGCGGTCGGTCTAGTCGCTTGATCGTCCATGCAGCCTATTCTAGGGCGAGGGGGAGCCGAAAAACCGGATGCCAGGCGCTCAAGTCTGGGAGGCTGTTGCGGCTTCTCTGTCCGTTTTCTCCGCCGGCCCCGGGAGGGGGGCGCTGGGGCAGAGATCGGCCAGAAAACACTGTTCGCAAAGGGGCTTGCGGGCGGTGCAAATGGCCCGCCCATGCTCGATCAGGCGAATGGACCAATTTTCCCAGTCGGCTTGCGGCAACAACTGCATCAGATCCCGCTCGATGCGCACGGGATCCTCGTGCTCGGTGAGGCCGAGGCGACGGCTGAGGCGCTTGACGTGGGTATCGACAGTCACGCCAGCGTTGATGCCAAAGGCATGGGCCAGGACCACATTGGCCGTCTTGCGGGCCACCCCCGGCAGAGTGAGCAGCTCCGGCATGGTGCGGGGCACCTGGCCGCCGAAGTCCGTCACGATCTTGCGGCAGGCCTCTTGGATGTGTTTAGCCTTGTTGCGGTAGAAGCCGGTGGGACGGATCAGGGCCTCGATCTCCTCCCGCGGCGCCGCCGCCAGCGCCTGGGCATCGGGAAAGCGGCGAAACAGCTCCGGCGTAACTTGGTTGACTCGCTCGTCGGTGCACTGTGCAGACAAAATGGTGGCCACCAGCAGTTGCAGCGGCGTTTCGTAGTGGAGGGCACAGGTAGAGTTGGGGTAATGGCGCTTCAGCCGGATCAGGATCTCCAAAGCCCGCTGGCGCAAAGCCCGCTTGCCGCTCATCTGCAACTAGCCCGACCCGGTGACGATGGCAAGGGTGTCCTTGAAGATCAGCACTACCCCCAGCCCCAGCAGCAGCACCAAGCCCGTCTGCATCACCCGTTCCTCCAGTTCTTTGGGCAGCCGCTTGCCGCGGATCGCTTCCAAGATCAAAAAGGCGATGTGTCCCCCATCCAAGGCGGGCAGGGGCAACAGGTTGAGAATAGCCAGGTTGATGCTGATCAAGGCGGTGAAATTAAACAAGCTGGCAGCATCGTCCCGCGCCAGATCCGCGCCGAGCTTGACAATCCCCACCGGGCCGGATACCTGGGTGGCGGTGTTTTGGAAGTTCTGCAGGAGCTGCTGCAGGCCACTGAGGTTCATCATCACCAAGCGCTGGTAGGCGTTCCCGGCTTCGGCAAAGATCTCTGCCGGGCTCTGAGCCGGGCGCAGTGTCACCTCTTGGTTGGGGGCCAGGTTGACCCCAATGGCCACCACCTCTCCCCGCATCTCGGGAGTCACCGTGATCTCCAGAATGGGATCCCCCTCCCCTCGCTGCACCTGCAGGGGGACGGGCCGGTTTTGGCTGCGGCGGATCAACGCCTGAAAATCATTGAGAGCTGCCAAGGCCGAGGCCTCGTCGGCAACCGTGCTGTAATCGTGGTCGGCTGCCCGCAACACCACATCTTCCGCCTGCAAGCCGGCCCGCTCCGCCGGGCTATCCGGCATCACCTGGGCGATGAGAATGCCGGGATGGATGCGCGTCACCGATGGGATCCCCAGCGTGGCAAACATCAGCACCAGCACCAGATAGGCGAAGGCCAGGTTGGCCATCACCCCCGCGCTCATCACCACCAGGCGATCCGCGACAGGGCGATTCTTCAGCAGATCCGGGTCGTCGGGCGGGTAGGGAGAGCGCTCGTCATCGTCGGGAAAGCCCACGTAGCCCCCCAACGGCAGGGCGCGAATGGCGTACTCCGTCTCCTTGCCCTGGTAGCGCCACAGCACCGGGCCAAATCCCAGCGAAAAGCGGTTGACGTGGATCCCTTGGAGTTTGGCTGCGGCGAAGTGTCCCGCCTCATGCACCAGGATCAGCAGGGCGAGAATGGCGATGGAGAGGAGAACAGGCATGGGCTGGCTTGAAGGAGAGAAGGAAAAAAAGAGCAAGAGGCAGAGAGCCACAGCGACGGCTGCACCTGCCGCCTTAAGGAACCAAGATAACAGACCAGAAGCGGCAGAGCCCTCAGAACACTTGTTCTACTTCCAGGATGTCGGGAATGCTCTCCCGCAACTTGCGCTCGATGCCCATTTTTAAGGTCAGGGTGGAGCTGGGGCAGGCGCCACAGGCCCCCTGTAGGCGCAGCTTCACCACCGGGCCGTCGATTTCCACCAGCTCTACGTTGCCGCCATCGGCTTGCAGGTAGGGGCGCAGCTCGTTGAGGACTTTTTCCACATTTTCGGCCGTTAGTTCCAGTGCTTGTGCCATAGTTGCTTCCAGCTCTGCTAAGACCTTGCCTGGGATGTCGAGATGTTGATTGTAGCGATTTCTCGCCAGACCCCTCAAGCCAGGGAGGGATCGCCCTTCTTCAGCATAGTCTCCTTCTTTCGGGGTGGGGGATGAGATCCCTCTCTTCAGCCAGAAGACTAGAATAGGACTCAGATTTGCCTGTTGCGAGCAGCAGACCCAAGCCTATTCTGAGCAGGGGCGCTTCCTTCGCCATGTTAGATGTCTTACTGATTGTGATCTTCATGTTGGCCGGGGCGGGTCTTGGATTCTACGGCCTGGATCTGCTCCCTCCTGCCGCCATTCAGGGGGCCAATGTGGAGGGGGCGCGCGTGGTTACCAGCGGCTTTGGTGTCCTAGCGGGTTTGGCTTTTGGATCCTTGGTGCGCTGGGGCTACCGCCGCTTCGAGGCCAATGTACGCTCGCTGCCGCCGGATGTGTTGATCAGCCGCTCGGTGGGGTTGGTGATCGGCCTGGTGATTGCCAACTTGGCCATGGTTCCTGTCTATTTGTTGCCCCTGCCTCAGCAGCTCAATAGCTTTATCGAGCCGCTGGCCTCCGTCTTTTTTAGCTTGTCCTTTGCCTACTTGGGGGTGAGTTTGGCCGATACCCATGGCCCTGCGCTCTTGCGCCTGTTCAACCCCAACTACGCCCTGCAGGCGGCCGCAGAGGGCAGTGTGGTGGCGGCCAGCCCCAAGGTTTTGGACACCAGCTCCATCATCGACGGGCGCGTGGCCCAGTTGATCGAGACAGGCTTTTTGGAGGGAACGCTGGTGATCCCTCGCTTTGTTATCGCGGAGCTGCAAACCATCGCCGACAAAGCCGATCCGCAAAAACGGGAGCGAGGCCGCAGAGGGTTGGATACGCTGCAAGCCCTGCGCCAGGCCTATCCCGACCGCTTTGTGATTCACGAAGCCAACTACCCGGATCTGGCCACCGTGGACGAGAAGCTGGTGCGCCTGGCCCAGAATGTGGGGGGAACGCTGGTGACCACCGATTACAACCTGAAGAAGGTGGCCACACTGCAGGGGATCAAGGTGCTCAACGTGAACGAGCTGGCCGAAGCCTTGCGGCCCATCTACATTGCCGGCGACAGCTTCGATATCAAGATCACCCGCGAAGGGAAGGAGCCGGGCCAGGGGGTTGGCTATCTGGAGGATGGCACGATGGTGGTGGTGGAAGAGGGACAGCGCTCTCTGGGCAAGACTCGCTCGGTTGTGGTGACCAGCGCCATTCAAACCTCGGCGGGCCGGATGCTCTTCGCCCGCCTCAACAAGGACTCCAGCCCAGCTTCCTCTGCGAAAACCTGAGGCTTCAGGCCGAAGAGCTTTGTTTTCCCGACGCAATGATGGCCTCTCCCCCAATGGGCGTCCTCCAACCGGATCTGATTTTCTACACCCAGGATCGCCAGCAGCGTTTCTGGAGTTTTTATTGGGAGGGTGCTGAGAACTACGCCATCTACCCGCAGCAGATCCTGAGCGGACAGCAAAGCTGGGAGGTGGCCAATGCGGAGGAGTACGAAGCCAAGCTCAGGCAGGTGTTTGCGAGCGGGGATCCCTTGCAGCATCAGTGTCAGGTGATTTCTCCCCGCTACAAGTTGCACTTGCATCTTTGCCTCAACCCGGTGCGGGACATGGAGGGGGAGGTGGTGGCCGTGTCGGTAGTGGGCAAGGTGTTGGGGGCGACGCCTTTCAACTTGGCCGGCGGAGCCGGCAGCCCCCCTGCCCAGCGCCATCCCCTCCTGACCGAGCCGGTGCCGGGGATCACGGCGCAGTTGCTGCGCAACATCGGCCACTCCCTCGGCATCCGCGAGCTGTGCCAGCAGACGGTGGAGCAGTTGGGCCAGTTGTTCGGGGCGGATCGCTGCCTGCTGGCCCTCTACGAAATGGGGCAGGACTCCCTCACAGTCAATGCTGAGTACCGCCGCAACCCGGGGGATCCCTCGCTGTTGAACCAGACCTTGCGTCTGGCGGATCACCCGCCTCTGCTGCAAGCCCTTCGTCAAGAAGAGCCGGTGGTGATGGGACGCCATCTGGCCATCGCCATGTCTTACCGGGGCTATGCCAACAGCCTGCTCTGGCTGGAAGTGTTGCCCCCCAACGAAGCCCCCCTCTGGCAGGCCGGCCACCTTCAGGTGCTGCAGAGCATCGCCACCTACCTGGGCACCGCCATTGCCCACGCCATTTTGCTGGATCAAAGTCGCCAACTGGCCACTCGCCTGCAGTTGGCCAACCAGACACTGCGCCAGAAAAACAAAGAGCTGGAGCAGGCCCGCGCCCAAGCAGAATCGGCCAACCAACTGAAAAGTCAATTCTTGGCCAATACTTCCCATGAGCTGCGCACCCCTCTCAACGGGATCATCGGCTTTATTAGGCTGGTGCTGGACGGGATGGCCGAAAGCCGAGAAGAGGAGCTGGACTTTTTGCAGGAGGCCTACCGCTCGGCCCTGCACCTGTTGGCCTTGATCAACGACGTGCTGGACATCGCCAAGATCGAGGCGGGCAAAATGCAGTTGCAGTTTGAGCCCTGCGACCTGCGCGCCTTGTTCAAGGATGTGGAGGCCAAAACCGGCCTGCAGGCCAAACAGAAGGGATTGCAACTTAGCTTCCACCTGCCCCCCACGCCGGATCGGATTTGGCTGTACGGAGATTACCAACGCCTGCTGCAGGTGATGCTCAATCTGGTGGGCAATGCCATCAAGTTCACCCCCAAAGGCTCGGTGACGGTACGAGCCGACCTCCTTCCCGGCGACCCGGGGATGGCCCGCATCCGCGTCATCGATACCGGGATCGGCGTGTCGCTGGAAAAGCAGCAGAAGCTGTTTCAGGCCTTCACCCAGGTGGATGGCTCCACCACCCGCCAGTACGGCGGCACCGGCTTGGGCCTAGCCATCAGCCAACGGCTGGTGGAGGCAATGGGGGGAGAGATCAACTTCTATAGCCTGGGCGAAGGGCTGGGATCCACCGTCACTTTTACCGTGCCCCTCTACCGCCAGCCGCTCCCAGGGGGGGAGGCGAGCCCAGCTCAAGAAGGCCCCCCAGAGGCTACGAATCCCAACCTAATGCCCTATCCGGCCCAGTGCTGATCCACCGATGCCCTATCCCCGCAAACGGTTCGGCCAGCATTGGCTTAAGGATCCCGCGGTTCATGAGGCGATTGTGCGGGCCGCCCAGTTGCCGCCTCCTCAGAGGGATCCTGCGTGGGTTCTGGAGATCGGCCCCGGCACCGGGCAGTTGACGCAGCGGTTGCTGGCCCAGGGCGTACATGTGGTGGCGGTAGAGATCGATCGGGATCTGTGTCGGCTGCTGCAAAAGCGCTTCGCCGACCAACCCCGCTTTCACTTGGTGGAAGGAGATTTTCTTCGCCTGCCGCTGCCGCCTCAGCCCCGCCTGCTGGTGGCCAATATCCCCTATAACCTCACTGGCCCAATTTTGGAGAAAGTGTTGGGATGCCCGGCCCAGCCGGTGAGGCAGTTTGAGCGCATCGTCTTGATGGTGCAAAAAGAGCTGGCCGAGCGCCTGCAGGCCGGCCCTGGCAGCAAAGCCTACGGCGCTCTGAGTGTACGGGTGCGCTACTTGGCCGAGTGCGAGCTCATCTGCCGCGTGCCCCCCAGCGCCTTCCGGCCTCCTCCCCAAGTGGAATCGGCAGTGGTTCGCCTCACTCCCCGCCCCGCCCCCACCCCCGCCCGCGATCCCCGCTGGTTCTCCCAACTGGTTTGCCAGGGCTTCTCCGCCCGCCGCAAGCAACTTGTCAATGCTCTGGGAGGCCTCGTGGATCGCCAGACCGTGGCCGCCGCTCTGGCTCAGCTCCGCCTCAGCCCCACGGCCCGTGCCGAAGAGCTGGATCTGCCCGATTGGCTGGCCCTGAGCGATCTGCTGCTGGAGCAGACACCTAGGATGGCTGCCGTTTCCGGCGAGGGAAAACCGCGGTAGGGTGAGAGGAAGTCCTCAAGGGTTTTTCACCAGACCCCAAAACAACCTATGCTCAACAACCAAGGCAGACAGATCCTTGTAACTGGCGGTACCGGTGGGCTCGGGTTGGGAGTAACCCCCGTGCTCCTGGACACAGGGGCAGAGTTGACCTTGACCTACCGCCAAGAGGAGGAGTTGGCTGTTTTGCGGCAGCGCCTGCCGGCCAATAGCCTGGATCAGGTGCGCTTTGTGCAGGTGGATTTGCTGAACGAAGCCGCTGTGGCACGGCTCATCGACGATCTGCCCCGCGTCGATGGTTTGGTGCACCTGGTGGGCGGCTTTGCCATGGGCCCCACTCACGAGTACAGCCTAGAAGATTGGCGGCGCGATTTTGACCTCAACCTCACCACCACCTTCCTGGCCTGTAAGCACAGCCTGCGCAAGATGTGGCAACAGGGTTATGGACGGATCGTGACGGTGGCCTCCCGAGGGGCGGTAGAGCCGGGATCCCAACTGGCCGCCTACTGTGCTTCCAAAGCGGGGGTGGTGGCCCTGACCCGCACCATTGCCGCCGAAACCAAAGGCACCGACATCACCGCCAACGTCATCCTGCCCAGCATCATCGACACGCCGGCCAACCGGGCTGCCATGGGCTCCGAGCAGGCGGAGCTGTGGGTAAAGCCCGAGTCGATCGGGCAGGTGATCGCCTTTTTGGTCTCGGAAGCGGCGCGGGATCTGAGAGGGGCGGCGATCCCGGTGTACGGCAATGTCTGAGCTGCTTGGTTGACCGCGCCCCCAGACGGCCTTCATGATACGAGGGTAGAGGCTTATTTTCGTGCCGTTTTCCTATGCTGAAGCGATGGTTCTTGGGGGGCTGGCGTCAGCAAATTGGCCGCATTGAGGTAACAGGGGTGATCGATGGCAGAACCCGAGAGCGGGTTCTCAAAGCCTTGCAAGAGGTGGAAGAAAGACAGATCCCTGCCGTGGTGTTGCGCATCGAGAGCCCCGGTGGGACAGTGGCAGACTCCCAGGAAATCTACAATGCCCTCTCGCGTCTGCGGGAACGCAAGGGCACGCGCATTGTGGCCAGCTTTGGCAACATCGCTGCCTCTGGAGGGGTTTACATTGCCATGGGAGCCGAGAAAATTGTCAGCAACCCCGGCACCATCACCGGCAGCATCGGCGTCATTATCCGCGGCAACAATCTCGAACGGCTGCTGGACAAGATAGGGATTTCCTTTAAGGTCATCAAGTCCGGCCCCTACAAGGATATCCTTTCCTTTGACCGCGAGCTGACCCCAGAAGAGCGCAACATCCTCCAAGAGTTGATCGACATCACCTACGACCAATTTGTGCAAACCGTTGCTGCCGCTCGCCGGCTAAGCGTGAATGTGGTCAAAACCTTTGCCGATGGCCGCATTTTCAGCGGCGAACAAGCTCTGCACCTGGGCGTGGTGGATCGCCTGGGCACAGAAGAGGATGCCCGCCTCTGGGCCGCGGAGCTGTCAGGGTTGCCGCCCGATGCGAAGTTCTGCGATCTGCTCCCACGGCGCAGGGGTTGGGCCCGCTTGCTACCGGCGGCAGAGGCATTGGCGCGTCTGCAATTTGAGGTAAGCACCTCAGGCCTGCCCCTGTGGCTCTACACCGGTTCTTGAGAGACGGCCTCCACAACTGTGAGGATTGGTTCTCCCGCCCCCAACCCTTATGCCGGCATAAGAGAGCAGTTGGGAAGCAAAGCCAGAAGCCGCTTTGCCACCTGCTCCTGGCCGGGGGCTTGCGGCGGTGCGTCTGGCTGGCCGGAGTTACTCCTCTATTTGCCAGGGATCCTGCGCCAACTCCTCGTCGAAGATGCGGGGGGGACGCACCGCCATCAGCACTTGGCCCAGCAGGGGAGAGGGGGGCGAATCCTCTATCCACTCCACCGCCACAGCTCCCCCTCGATCCACCAGGAAAACCCCTGCCCTCCCTTCCCAGGTGCGAACGGCGCGATCCGCCACCAGCAAAATCGGATCCTGTTCTTCTTCAGGGGCCACCGGCCAGCCCAACAGGGATCCCAGCAAACCATTGTCCACCTGCAGGGCGACTGGGTCGGCGGCCCTTTGAATGGCCGGCCAAGCGGGCAAGGCCATCCACGTCTGCCCAGCCACGCTGGTGACCCAACCAAAAAGGCCTTGAGGCTCAACGGCAGGGATCTGCTCCCAGGTGGCGGTAGAAAGAGGCAGGGATCCGGCCACCGGCAGCAGACGGGGCAGATCCTCTTCCGGGCGAAACACCGAAAGCCTGGGCAACGGCTTGCGCTGGGGTTGGGAGCCGGGAGCCAACGTCGACAAGAGCCGCTCAACCTGTTGGCGGGCTGTTTCGCTGTGGGCATACTGAAAGGCGCGGCCAATGGCCCGGGTTCGCTCCTGGAGATCGCGGGTTTCCTGGGCAGTTTTCCAGGCTTGGTAAGCCACCGCATCGCCGGGGTGATCCGTGAACCCTTCCGGGAGCTGCCGCAGTTGGGCATAGTTTTTCACAGCCCGGGCGATCTCGTGGGCCTCATCGGCACCCAGGTTGCGGCTGACAACCAGCTCCGCCACCCGGACGCGATCCTGAGGCGAGAGGATGCGCAACTCGTAGAGAATATCGCTGCCTTTGTGGGCAAAGTGCTCCAAAACGGCTGAGCTGGCTCCTGCTTTCGCCATTCCTTCGTAAACCTGGGCGGCGACAACGATCTGGTTTTGGTGGGCGGGCTCAAACCCGGTCGCCTCGAAGATGGCCTGGGGAGTCATTTTCTGTCGTTGCAAGCTTTGGCAGGCCTTTGCCCAATCCAGCCACCCCCCCTCTTTGCGCTGCAGCCGGCCCATCAACAGGCTGGGATCCTCCTCCGGGGCAGTGGGTTCCGGCAAATGCTGACTCATGGCCAGGCTTCCTCCGCAACGACAATAGCCCAAAATGAACGCATACAGAACCAACCCATCCAATACAGTAAACTACCCCATGGCTATAGCTTGCTTCCGCGAAGCGGTAGCCGGGGGCTTTGGGAAATCCTGTAGCCGGCAAGCCAGCCGCGGATCCCTGGGCTGGTTGATAAGGGCAGCCTCAAATAACATAGGCCTACGGCCCACTAACGCGGGGGGCAGCGTTGGAGCTCGCATCCCCTTCCCGCCCACGTGCAAGAGTGACCCCGCAACCGCTGGCCAACCTGCAAACACAAAAGGATAGCTCGGTAGCCTCGTACTTTAGGGCGGGGCGGAAAAGCCCGTAGGCAACTTGAGTTGCTCATAATGGTATCGTTGTTACCGAGGCGTGCCGTTCCCAGGCAAGCACCTCATCACGATGAAAAACTCGACCGGTGGCCAGCGTCTGGGAGATGCCAACGTCTCAGCCAACCTGCAAGGACTCTGCCCCCTGACGCGATCAGAAAAGTCAGCAGAACCTTGGGGCCTTGCCTCAAGGAACTGTCTAGCTAGAGGCGCTTTGGCAGCGCCTTTACGAGCCCGTTTGTGAACTACGTTAAGCATCCCCCGCCTTCCGGCGGAGGGAGTGTCAATTGCTCTCGGCGCTCTCTCGGCACTCGCCCTCCGTCACCTGAATTCGATGAAGTAGCCGCGCCTTTTCCCCTCCCCTGACCCCCCATCCAGATCCAAAGGGATCCCTCTCCCGCCATACCAGAAGATGAACTGGGGTGGGCAAAGCAAACTAGCTCATGCTGACCCGGCTGCGGTCATAGGTGAGACGGAAGGTGGGATGCACCTTTCCTTGGATGCGGTTCCAGAAGTTGCGCACATTGGCCTGCAGGCCAACCCGCTCCGTGCCACGCACCAACATGGCTTGCTGACGAACCCGAATCGCCCGTTGGTGGCCCATCATCAGGCGGCGAGCCAGCTCATCCAGAACGTGAGAACGGCCAGGAGCAGGTGCCTCGGCTGTCTGAACGGTTTGAGCCGGCGCTGCAGCAGCTTCGGAACGATAGGCCGCGCCCCGATAGAGCAGGTCAAGCTTGGTGGGCAAAACCACCGGCTTGCTCAGGTGGCGAAATCGCCAGTCCAGCCCCCGATAGCGACCCCCCACTTTGCCCGGAGAAACAGTCACCGTCGCCGGCGAGTGGGTGTAACCAACGCCACGGTAAGAGAGTTCCATGATCTTCGCCTCCAAACGTATATGGTCTGTATCCACTTCACTTCCTGAGGAGTGACCCGAGATGTCCCGTGGACAGTCCCAAGGGTTAAGGCGCGTTCCTTCGGGATAGCTCCCTACTTCCGTCCTCCGGCTGCCGTCTTGCTCCACGATAAGCCAAACAGCAGGCGAGAGGATGAACGATTTCTTTCTACATTTTGTATTATAAGCTACGGTTTTGAGGTATTGCCACCAACTTTTAACGAAAATTTCCACTGATCCTCCCTTTGGCTGGCCAAGAACCCAGCCTGAATGAGGCGGGATCCCCTGCGGGAGCCGGTTTGCAGCGCTTTGGGTTGGGCCCAGCCTTCCACTCTGTCCGCAGGGCCGAAGAAAGCATTATCGTGGAAGAATCCTCAGGATTGGCTACAAAAGTTCATACTCCTGGTGGGGTGTCTCTGTGCAGGAAGACTTTCGCCTGATTCTGGACATCGTGACAGTGTTGGCGGCAGCGGCGGCGGGTGGTTTTCTGGCAGCGCTGCTGAGGCAGCCGGTGTTGCTTGGGTACCTGCTGGCAGGGATCCTGGTGGGACCAACGGGGCTGGGGTGGATCAAGGAGTTGGTGCAGGTGGAAACCCTGGCCCAGTTTGGGGTGACCTTTTTGCTGTTCAGCCTGGGAGTGGAGTTTTCCCTCAAAGAGTTGCGCCAGGTGCGGGGGATCGCCATTGGCGGCGGCGCTTTGCAGATCGGCCTGACCATCGCGATCACGGCGGCGCTGGCAGTGGCCAGCGGCTGGCTGACGCCGGTGCAGGGGATCTTCCTGGGGGCAGTGCTCTCTTTGTCTTCCACAGCGGTGGTGCTCAAAAGCCTCACCGAGACCAACCAGATGGGCACGCCCCAGGCTCACGCCATGCTGGGGATCTTGATTGTGCAGGATCTGGCGGTGGGGCTGATGCTAGCGGTGTTGCCGGCTTTGGATTGTCCTTTGCCGGAGCTGGCGGGATCCCTGGCCAAGGCGCTGGCGGAGATTGGCCTGGTGGGGCTGGGGGCGGTGGTGGGCGGGATGTGGCTGGTGCCCGCTTTCCTGCGCCTTTTGGCGCAGCAGGAGAGCAAGGAGGTGTTTTTGTTGGGGGTGATCAGCCTCTGCGTGGGGATTGCCCTGTTGACAGAGCGGCTGGGCATTTCCAGCGAGATCGGGGCCTTCCTGGCCGGGCTGATGATCTCAGAAGTGGAATACGCCGACCAGACCCTGGCCTATGTGGAGCCGCTGCGGGATGTGTTTGCCGCCCTCTTTTTTGCCGCCATCGGCATGCTCATCGATCCCAGCTTTATCGCTGCCCACCTGCCCTTAATCTTAGGGTTAGTGGGGCTGGTGATGGTGGGCAAGTTTTGCCTGGTGGCCCCTTTGGCCGGTCTGTTCGGCTACCCGCTCCCCTCAGCGGTGTTGGTGGGGCTGGGCCTCTCGCAGATCGGCGAGTTCTCCTTTGTCCTGGCCAGCGAAGGGCAAGCGCTGGGGCTGGTGTCGCGGCAACTGTATTTGCTCGTCGTCAGCACCACCGCCGTTACCCTGCTGGTCACTCCCCTTCTGCTCAGGGGCGCGCCGCGGCTGCTGGCAAAATTACAAGGGATCCCTTTCTTTGCCCGTTGGCTGGAAGCGAGCGAGCGGCCCCGCGCCCTGTCCCCCGACGCTCCCCAACAGGATCACGTGGTGGTGTGCGGCTATGGACAGGTGGGGCAGGACATCGTGCGCATCCTGGAAGCCCGTCGCCATCCCGTCTTGGTGATCGACCAGTCGGAACGGGTCATCCAACACCTGCGCTCCCGTGGGATCCCCTATCTCTACGGCAATGCCGCCAGCGCCCCGGTGCTGGAGAAAGCTGGCCTGCCCCGCGCCCGCGCCCTGGTGATCGCCCTGCCGGATCGCCTGAGCATGCGCCTTTGCCTGAAACGGGCGCTGGAACTGGCGCCCCACCTGGATGTGGTGGTGCGGGCCACCCATGAAGAGGACATCGAACAGCTCTATCAGTTGGGGGCCAGGGAAGTCGTCCACCCGGAATTTGAGGCCAGCCTGGGCTTGTGCAGCCATGTGCTGCTGAAGCTGGACGAGCCCCTGGAGGTCATCCAGCAGGAGATTCTGGCCATCCGCAGCAGCCACTACCGCGATTTGCGCCCTCCTTACCCCAGTTGTCTGATCCCCACCCCCGTGAGTTGGCCGGCGCAGCCCCCATCCCCGCCGCTCCTCGGCCATGCCAACGGCAGCCGCGACAGCGGCCCACCCGAGCCTGCGACCGCCTGGTGGGAGCACTGGCAGCGCCCTGTACAGCCGGAATGGGCAGGGATCTCGGGCTCGGCTGAGTAGATAGAGACAAAACCCCTCTCAGGGGAGCTAACCAGGATAGGGGATCCGCAGGAGCTGGTTGACCGGTGGGTGAGCCACCTGCACCTGTTTGCCGTCCGGCCACTGGATCTGGATGGCTTCTACTGCCGACTCGGATCCCAGGCCAAAATGGGCCACCGGCTCCATCTGGCAGAGGTAGCCGCTGCCGGCGTCGATGGGTCGGATCTGCGTGCGGGTAGAGGTAACCAGGCGTACCAAGGCGCCGCGGGCTGGGGATCCCTGGCGGGTGAGGGGCAGAACTCTCAGCCAGTTGTTGCCAGGGGCCAGCGGACGGTAGAAGCTCAGGGGCTGGGCGCCCGATTCTCCGTGGGCAACGAGCAGCTCTAGGCAACCGTCCCCATCCACATCCGCCACCGCCGCTCCCGTCCCCAGTCCCTGCGGCTCGACAGCATCTCCCATGTCGATAGCCTGCCAGCAGCCGGAGCGCCAGCCAAACAGCCGGTTGGGCTCGCCGATGTTGTTAAAAAACAGCTCTGGGTAACCGTCGTTGTCGAAGTCGGCAGCGATCACCGTGCGGATGCGGGAGGGCCTGGCCAGCTCGGGAGGGGCCACATTTTTGAAGACGCCGCTGGAAGTTTGGATCCAGAGGCGATGCGGCCCTTCCCAGTTGCCGTACACCAGATCCAACCGCCCGTCCCCATCCAGATCCACCGCTGCCACCCCCCGTCCGTGCTCGCCGGGATCCGCCAACCCCACCTCGGCGGCAATTTCCTCAAAGGTGCCATCCCCGCGGTTGCGAAACAAAAAGTTGGGCCCCTGCTCGTTGACGGCAAAAATGTCCATCCGCTGGGAAACCAGGGGCACGGCCACCAGCCCCCGCCCTCCCGTTACCCGGTTTACCCCCGCCTCTGGCGCCACATCGGCGATCATCTGGCCGGCGGACAGCTCGTAAAGGCGCATGGGGCCGCCATAGTTGGCCACGAAAAACCCGTACCGCCCCTGGCCAAAGCGATCCACGCAGGCCACCGAGCGACCTGCCGTCAAGTTGAGGGCATCTTGGTTGTGGGGCAGAGAGAACAGATCCACCCAACGGGATCCCTGCCAGTCGAAGAGGCGATCCCCAAAGCGCTTGCGCCCGCCGAAGGTATCAGTATTCAAGACGTAGAGTTCTTCTTGCCCGTCGCCGTCGAAGTCGCCGGCAGCCACCCCAATGGCCATCCGCCCTGCATCGGCCAGAGTATCGTCCACCAAATCCACCAGCGCCTGGCCGTTCCACTTCAAAACCCGATTCGGGCCGCGGAAGCCGCACACAAACAGCTCAAAAGCCCCGTCCCGATCCACATCGCAAATGGCAACTCCATAGGAAAAAGCAGGCGGGTTGAACTGGATGAGGGAGCTGCAATCTTGGAACATGGGGATCCCGTCGTAGGAGAGGCAGGAACTGGTGGGGCTCCAGACTCTAATGGTATGCTAGATCCTCGCTGTCGCTTCCCTTTCAACCATGCCACGCATCAAATCTGCCATCAAGCGCGTCAAGATTGCGGAGCGAAATCGCCTGCGCAACAAAGCTACCAAAGCCATGGTGCGCGCGCTGATGAAAAAAGTCATTTCTCTCTCCTCTGCTTACGCCGCCAACCCCCAACCGGAAACCCTGCAGGAGATTCAAGCGGCGATGAGCGCTGCCTTTAGCCGCATCGACAAAGCGGCCAAAACAGGGGTTCTCCACAAAAACACAGCCGCCCGTCGGAAGGCGCGTTTGTCTCGGATTGTGCAACGATCCCTGGCCGCCACAAGTGCCTCCTAAGACAGGGTCTTGGACGGGCAGGGCCCAAAGGTCTCTACTGCTGCCCCGGAAGCAAGCTTGAGCATTTGCTTACCGAGCTTTTGTTTGACACTCCCACCCAGGGGATTCTTACGCAGCCCAAAATGAACTCGTAAAGGCGCTGTCAAGACGCCCCCAGACAGTCTTTTGAGGCATAACCTCAAAGTTCTGCTTGCTTCGGATCTGTCTGGTTGCGCCGCTGTTGGTTGACACGCTTCTGGATCCCCCGCCCCCACACCCCCCGTATACGGGGGGATGGACCTACATACCTGCACAGCCAAGTTGCTGGACAGCCCAAACCGTGCATGGATTTCGCGGTCGCTCAGAGACTGAAGCTGAAGAGCGTTGGTTATCTTCTCTGGCGTGTTTTGGTTGGCAGGCCTGGGCAAAGGCATCCAAAGTTGCATCCAGCTTTGTGGCTTGCGAGGCAGATACCTTGAGCTTGCAGAAGACAGTCAGGACTTGGGTCATGCAGGTTATATTAGGCGCTATCCCTCCCCACCGTATAGACGATGGGGAATCCCGCGCGTTTTCTTGAAATAGAACTGACCGCGCGGCCACTGTCGGTGGCGGAAGCAATGCGGGAAATCCGGGATCCTGTATCGGCCATGGCCCAGAAGCTGCCGATGCTTTTGGCCGTAGAGGTGCCCAGGGGAGATTCTACTGTCTCAGAGTCGGGGGATTTCTCCTGGGAAGCGATCAACACCGCCGCTTCCCCACCCTGCCGGGCTACCGCTGGAGTGGAAGGTTCCAGCGTGGGCTGAGAGGCTTCTGCTGGGCAGGTGAAAGATGACTGCGGCGGCCTCTTGCCAGGGGAGGTTTGTGGGGCCTTGCCTGTCCTGACGGCAGGGGGTACGGGAGGAGCCTTGCCGGCGATCTTTCCCCATAAAGCCTGGAGGAGTTGCCACATGGCTAAGTTGGCTCCTGAGCGAAAGGGCAGCGAGGGATGGTGCTATCCTGCCATGCTCTGACCTGAGAATCCACCCCCTCTGCAAGCCTTGCTAGAGCAAAGTCATAACGAGTATGATTAAGGAGCTTACCTAGGGAGAGAATTCACCATGGCGCAAATTCGCGAGATTCCCTTGGCCCAAATTCGTCGCCCCTTGCCGCGGCAGACGGATCCGGAGAAGGTGCGGGCACTGATGGCTTCCATCGAAGCAATCGGGCTGCAGGAGCCGATCGAGGTTTTGGAAGTGGAGGGAGAGTACTACGGGTTCTCGGGCTGCCACCGCTACGAGGCATTTGTCCGCTTGGGTAGGGAGCGGATTCCTTGCCGGGTGCGCAAGGCAACGCCTGCCGTCTTAAGACTCCACCTAGCCTAGAAGGGATCCCTCTCTCCCAACCTATTTTTTGTCGCTCGACTCTTCCCGGGGGATGTAGCCCCGTTCGTAGGCAAAGCGCACCAGTTGGGAGCGATTTTCCAGAGAGAGCTTGCTGAGAATGTTGGTCAAGTGGGTCTGCACGGTACGCGGACTGATGAACAGCTTCTCGCCAATTTGCTTGTTGGTGAGGCCGCGGATCACTTCCCGGAACACCCGCTCTTCGGCAGGGGTGAGGGGGAGATCTGCCAAGGTGGGACGGGGGGCAGCTTCAGCTTTGGCCTGGGTCTGCTGCTGGATTAGGCGCAGAATCTCCAACTGGGTGCGGCGGGCTCGTTCGATTTGCGCCTCGATCTTGGCCACCAGCTCCAGCGGCTCGAAGGGCTTGATGATGTAGTCGTCGGCTCCCCACTCGTAGCCCTGAACGCGGTCATCCAGCTCGCTGCGAGAGGAGAGGAAGATGAAAGGAACGAGTTCGCCGCCCCGCTGTTGGCGCAGTTGGCGGCAAAACTCGAAGCCATCCATTTCCGGCATCACCACATCCGATACCACCACATCCGGCTGCTCTTGGGCAAACAGGCGCAACCCTTCTACACCCGAAGCGCCTGTACAAACCCGATAGCCGTGCTGGGTGAGGTGGCGGCTCAGCACCTTTAAGGAGAGGGGATCGTCATCTACGACCAATACGCGCTTCATGATGACCGGGGAGAGGCTGTTGAGGAATGGTTGAGGCGTAACAGAGGGATGACTTGAGGGCAGTGTTCAACCCTTGCCGCAAGATTGAAGTTTAGACAGGGATACTGGCAGTCAACTATAGATAGATCCTTGCCCCATGATAGTTTCGGAAGCGGTCTGGCTGCCGGCTCAGGCGGACTGGGCCTAAGCTCCCATCCCGGAGTAGTGTTGCAAACCCTTGCGCCACAGCCAGCGGTTGACCAGCCAAAACAGAACCAGCCAGGCCAGGCCCATGGCAAAACCGCGCGGGATATCTTGCGGGATCCCCACCCAGAGGCTGGCGGGAAAATGCACCAAGTAGGGAAAGGGCGTCCAGGCCAAGGCCTGACGCACCGCCGGCGGAAACACCTCCAGAGGGGCGATCACCCCTGAGAGAAATAGGTACACCAAAAAGTGGAATTGCTCCAAGGCCGATATTCGCTCCACCCAAAAGGCCAGCAGCGCCAGGGTGTACTGCATGAGAAAGCGCAGGGCAAACGCCAACAAAATGGCCAGGGATCCCAGCGCCACTTGTTGCCAAGACGGGATCCAAAAAGCGCGGGGGTAGAGCAGGAAAAAGAGGGCAATCAAAGCCACGGTAAAGGGGAGGCGGGCCAGGCGTTCCATCAGGTGGCTGGCCACATGGTGCCAAGCGGGATCCAGAGGCTGCAACAGAAGGGGCGAGAGTCTTCCCTCCACCACCTCCCGCTCAAAGTCCCAGATTACCCAGATGATGCTGAACTGGCGCACCAGGAACACGGCCAGGAAATAGCGGATGAACTCTAGGGAAGACAGCGAGAAATCTCCTGAACGGGCCGCCTCGCTCCAGAGCCCCATCATGATCAAGGGCAGGGATCCGGCCAAGGCCCACAGGAGCAGCTCCGCCCGGTACTCCAGCATGTAGGCGTAGTAGGCGGCAAAGAGCGCGCTCAGCTTGCGAAAAAAGGCGTTCATTGAGGTTCTAAAGGGGCAAGGGGGTACAAGGTGGGCAACAGGCTGGCCAAATTGACCACCGCCCCCACCACGACAATGGCGGGCGGCGCCGCAGGCGAGGGCTGACCGGCCAGAGACTCCAAACGGAGCAGATGAATCTCTTGCTCCGGGGTGGTGCCCCAGCGGATCAAGGCGACTGGGGTAGCGGGATCTTTTCCTCCCGCTAACAATTCGGCAGCGATGTAGCCGAGGTTGTGCATGCCCATGTAGATCACCAAGGTTTCTACGGCCTCGGCTAGGGCACGCCAATTGACCTGGGGGCGGTATTTGCCTGCCGCCTCGTGGCCAGTAACAAAAGCAACCGAGGAGCTGAGGTCGCGATGGGTGAGGGGGATCCCGGCATAGGCGCTGGCGGCCATGCCCGCTGTAATTCCCGGCACCACCTCCACCGGGATCCCGGCCTGCACCAGGGCCAGCATCTCCTCTCCCCCCCGCCCAAACATGAAGGGATCCCCGCCCTTGAGGCGCACCACCACGGCTGCCGTCTGGGCTTTCTCGATCAGCAAGGCGGTGATCTGTTCCTGAGGAAGGGTGTGGGCGCCGCAGTGTTTGCCGGCGTAGATCCGCTCTGCTGTGGGCGGGATCAAATCCAAAATGGGGGATCCCACCAGGGCATCGTAGATGACCACGTCCGCATGGGCGAGCAGGGCCTTGCCCTTCACCGTCAGCAGTCCCGGATCCCCAGGTCCTGCCCCCACCAGATACACTTTGCCCATCTCGAGTCCCAATGGTTTTCCGGAGATATCTATTCTGCTGGAACAGGACAGTTTTGACCAACCAACTCTACTTCCAGGTCAGACAGGCCGTCTGCAGGGTCTCCTGAATGGCCTGCACCAGTTGGGGATCCCGCCAGAGGGGCGGCTCCACCGTGATCTGCAACAAGGGCCATTCTCGCTGCAGCCGCTGAGCCTGTTCCTGTAAAGCGCGCAGCAGACCGCCCGGAAAGAGAAAAAACGGCAGCACCCGCAGGCGATACTGGCCGAGGCGCAGGCAATGGATTACGGCCGCTTCCAGTGTGGGGGGCTGGGCGGCAAAAGCCACATGCAAGCGGATTCCGGGCAAGCGCTGTTCCAGAGCTTGGATCCCGGCCTGGAGCTGGGCGGCAAATCCCGGCAGGCGGCTGCCATGGCCAAACAGGATCCAGCCGTGGGTCAGTTCCCCCAACCGCTGCGCCGCTGCCACCCGCGCTGCCACCAGATCAAGCAGGGCTGGATGCTGGCCAATCGGCGGTGTCAACAGCAGCTTCAGGTGCGGCCAGCGAGCTTGAACCTGCTCCAGGGCAGCCGGCAAGTCCTCCTCCACATGGGATCCCCCGCCCATAAACAGCGACAGCAGCACCACCGGCCCCTCCAGGCGGGCTGTCAGGTGTCTGTGAATCTGCTCCGCCAGGCTCAGAGGCTGACCTTCCAACTGGGCCAGCTCCACCGGTTGAGGAGCCAGCCGCTGCCGCACCCGGGCCAGCAAATCCGCCGCCGCTTGCTGGTATTCGGGATCCCGGCTGCCGTGACAAACCAAAAACACCAGCGGGGCTGAGGACATGGCAGCAGTCAGGGATCCAGACGCAACTGTTCTATTTTGCTACTTGGAAAGGTTCCGGCAACGTCTCGCGCCGCATCTGCGCGTATGATTTGATAAAGTACACACCTCCTTTTCAGACTCGTCGGCCCTTTCCCAGGATTTCATGTCATTTGAGAATCGTTCTACCACCCCCGAACTGTTGATCCATGTCTTGCGGGAGGGGTTGACCGAATCCATCCATCATTGCCAAGCGGTCGTGGCCGATAGCCGCGGGCGATCCCTGGCCATGGCCGGCAAGAGCACCACCCCTGTTTTTGCCCGTTCTGCGCTCAAACCCTTCCAAGCGCTGGCCATGCTCTCCACCGGCATCCGCGAGCGCTATCGCCTCAGCGAGAAAGACATCGCCATTATGTGCGCCTCCCATCAGGGCACCACGGCCCATGCGCGGCAGGTGTTCAGCATGCTCTGGCGGGCCGATCTGTCTCCCGATTTGCTGGTCTGCCCCACCCCACCCGGCAAGCCCAGCCCCCTCTGCCACAACTGCTCCGGCAAACATGCCGGCATGCTCCTGGCCAGCCGCGCTCAGAACTGGACTCTGCAGGACTACGCCCAGCGGCAACACCCCGTCCAGGCCCTGGTGCGGGCCAAGTTGGCCGACTTGTTGCAAATGCCCTCAGAAGAGTTTTTGTTTGCTCGTGACGACTGTGGCGTGCCCACCTACCAGCTACAACTCAACCACCTGGCTTCCCTATATGCCCAACTGACCGCCGGCGAGCGGCCGGACTTGGAGGCCATCGCCCGCGCCATGACCCACCACCCCGAAATGGTGGCTGGTGAGGGATGTTTCGACACCGAATTGATGCGGGCCACCCAGGGAGAGTTGGTCAGCAAGTCCGGCGCCGAAGGGATCCAGTGCATCGGGCGCGTCGGAGAGGGGATGGGCCTGGCCATCAAGGTACAAGACGGGGCCGCGCGGGCCAAATATGCCCTGGCCCTGCACCTGCTGCAGCGTATGGGCTGGATTCAGCCTGCTGCTGCCGAAATGTTAGGGGAGCGCTTCCTCTCCATTGGCCCTTACACCCGCCTTGAGGTGGAAGGGGAACTGCGTATGCCTTGAAGAGCCGGAGGTGGGAAGGCCTTGCACCCAAACTCTTGGTGATGCTAGTTTTCTAGAAGAAAAGGCCCAAAAACTAATGATTGAAGCCCTCTTCAAGACTCTTGACGACGAGCTAGGCAAGCTATTTGCCCTGACTAAGAAAGCAAAGGAGACCGCAGGGAAAGCCCAAGTCGCTTGTAAAGGAGGGCAAGTTCCAGCCCTGAGCCGCCAGCTACAAGGCTGTAGCTCTGTCCTCAGCGAGGCTCTTTCCCAGGTGGAGACGGTAAGACAAGCCCTTGAACAAACCCAGCAGGTTTTGGAGAGAACTTCTCTTGAAGAACTTGCTAGCGAGGTAGGAGAACGAGTCGGCCAGCCTTGGCTGCCTACGGAAAGCCCCCATGTCTTTGTAGCTTTCCCCGCCTTAGTGCGCTTTTCCAGGGAGGGAGTGCGCATAGATCGCAAGCTTCTACGCTCTCAACGGCCCAGTGCCATTGCAGAGAAGATTCTCCGAGCAAGAATGACCAAAGGGAAAGAAACTAATCCAGAGGTAGTTCTTGAACGCATCTGGAAAGCGGCAAAAATTGCAGCGGGTTACTTGAGAAAGTCAAGCGCAGAGCTGCCTCGTTCTCTTCAAGTACCTGCTCGCGATGTCTTCGAGGTGCTCCACCTCAACAACCCAGACTACACCGAAGTGGAGTTTACGCGGCATCTTTACCTCTTGGATCGAAATGGCACCAACCATGTGGAGGGCTACCGCTTGATCTTCTCCGCGTCTACAGGCACGCGCTCGGGTCGCTACTACCGCATTCGAGACGAAGCTGGGGTGGAGCACGCCTACTATCTTTTGGAGTTTGAGAAGCTATGAGCGAAGAGGGCCAGGGTCGGCTAGAGCCTGATTTGTGGCTGCGCTGTCTGGAAGAAGACTACTTGCGTTCTTTTATCCCTGAAGGTGGTGCCACTGTCAAGCTGGCCGTTGTTCCGAAAGATTCCTACTCTTGGGTGCGGAAAGCGCTGCTGGAAAAGCTTAACCAGTATTCCTTTCATATTTTTGATTTGACAGAGGAGTGCTTAAAGCTGCATTCAGTCGAACAGCTTTGGTTTGCCCTTGCTCAGAGAGTAGATTGGGAGACTTTTGCCAAAGATCTGCGCTTCAACATTCTCCAAAAAATTGGATACCCTCCCAGGCTAGATCTGCAGGACTGCACTTTAGAGCAGTTGGCCGAATTCTATCAGATTGAAGCCCGTGAGATCAAACTAGAGTTTCATCGGGAAATTAAGAGAGGTAGTTTTCTGGATTACTCACTAGCCCTTGACTTTCGCAAAGCCATAGTCCGACTTGTCTACGAACCCCTTCAAAGCCCAGGCACTCTGGAAGGTCTATGCTCTGCAATTCAAGAGTGGCTTAAAGGTACGCTGAGCTCTATCAGCCGGGTGCGTGAAGCGGCTATTTTTCGAAAGATTGACAGGACAAATGCTCGAGAGATTCTACTTTCTTTCTTAAGACTATTTACACGACGATCCGGCTTAGTAGCAGTCCTTGTCAGCTTGCTTCACTACTACGAGCGGACCCCCAGTGGACGCCCTAACTTTACCAGTCGACAAATCCTTGAGCTCTACGAGACTTTGCGTGAGTTTATCGATGCGGAGAGTGAACTAGAAAAAACTGTGTTAATTTTCTTAGCTCCTCCAGAGTTTATTGAATCTGAGCGTCTGTCTTATCATAGATATCGAGCTTTGCAAACTCGAATTGAGAATGAGGTTTCTTCTCTTCAAAAGCCTAATCCATGCACAGCTATGGTGCAGCTTCTATGAATGTAGCGATTGCAGCTAGGCGGGCCATTGAAGCCCTACGAAATGGCGTTCCTAACCGGTTCGCAGTTGCAGAACTTGGCTCTTGGCAGTGTCAGATTGAGGAGCGTTTTCAAGAGCTGTGCAAGGGTGCTAGTTCAGGCCCTGCAGGAATGCTGATAAAGGGGGATTTTGGGACAGGCAAGTCCCATCTTCTACTAACCCTGCAGGAGCGAGCAAGGAAGAATAATTTTGCCACCTCCCTAGTTGTCGTCTCCAAAGAGTTGCCCCTCGGTAACCCCAATCGCCTGATTCCCCGCCTCCTTGCCCAGGTCGAGCTCCCTGACATGGTTGAGCGTGGGATCCAAGGCATGGCAGCCCGGCTACAGTACTCCTCGCCTTCTTTACAGTACTCCTCGCCTTCTTTCCAGAAGTTCCAGCTTTGGGTTAACCAGTGGCAGTTTGGGTCAGGCTGGTGGCCGGCCACCTTGGCTCTGTACCAAAGGTTAGGAGGCGATGACGAGAAGCTAGACGCCATTGTCCGCTTTTGGGCTGGTGAGCCCACTCTGAAGTCCTCAGAGGTAAGGCGAAGCCTACGGGATCACGGCTTGGCAGGTGCTTATCCCATTGGCAAGCTACCCCCTGCAGAAAGCCTACACTGGCAGCGCCTGGCCTTCTGTGCCCAGCTATGTCGGGCCATAGGGTTTGGGGGCTTGGTGGTTTTGGTGGATGAGATTGAGCTTATTGCCCAGTACAGTCTTCTTCAGCGGGTCAAGTCGTACCGCGTTCTTGGGCACTTGTTTGGTACAACAACCCTGCCTGAAGAAATAAAGAAAGCTCCGCTGGTTTTCGTAGGAGCAGTAACCCGCGATTTCGAGAGGGTCATTCTACAAGAAAAAGGAGATTGGGAGAAAGCACCTAAGATAGCTCTCCAGAAGCATATGTCTGAGGAAGTCGTAAAGGCCGGCATGGAGGCTATTAGCCAAGCTACCCCTCTCAGTTCCTGCTTAGAAGCCCGCGAGGCCATTCAATCCATGTGGCATAGGGTAGCGGATCTCTACCAGAAAGCTTATCCCGATTGGGTACGCCCATCGCTGCCACAGCTTCCTGAGCTCTACAGCACAACCACTGTGCGGTCAATTATTCGCCGCTGGATTACGGAGTGGGATGTGCGTCGGTATTACAGCCCCGATACAGAAATTGTGATTGTAGAAGATGAGGCGATCAAGTCTACCCCAACTGAGGAGCTTCCAGAGTTGGAAGAGGACGAAGAATAAGCCCAGTCAATCCCTAACTAGCTTTGAGAGGCCTCAGCGCTGGAAAGGGTTTTGGAAAGGATTCGGGCTGGAGCTCTGGCCTTTGTTGCGGTACTTGGGGTTGATGGTTAGAGTGCCGGATCCCAGGCCTCGCTGCGCCAAAAACTCCAGGTTGCGGCGGCGCATGGTGGTGTCGTAGTCAGTTTTAACGCGATCTTCGAGGATGGCCACCTGCTGCAGCGCACTTAGCAAAATGGCAGCCGCCTGTTCGGAGGTGTAGCCATTTTGGGAGGCGTAGCGCACGGCAAACTCGTCGGCTGCCACCTGGGCCTTCTGGCCTTTCTCTGCTTTGCGCAAAAGAAACACCGCCGACGCCGCCAAGCCGGCTGCCAAGCCCACGCCCAGGTTATCCCCCATCTGCAACTCCACCAAAATGCCCATGCTGCCGGCCCCGATCAGCGCGGGATACAGCAACAGGGCCGACCAGTTATCCCCCAAGGCCAGCTCGGTGGCCATCACCGCTTCCCGCAAAAAGTAGATCTTTTGTTGGTCAGGGCTCAGCTTCTGCCAGCGGCTGAGGTCAATGGCGAAGCGGGTGTACTTCTGCCAGGGGAAGCGCCAGAGCGGCTGCACAACCCGAGATTGGTCAGGGGTGCCGATCTCGATCTGCACCTCGGGGCGGATCTCCACCGGGAGAAACTGGATCAGGCGATCGAACTCAGAGATAGTGTACATACTGGCACGGCAGAGTCGCGGCTGGAGATGGAGATCATCCCCATAGTAAGGGATCCTAGCTTTTTCTGCAGACTGGTTCCAAGAGAGGCTGTGGCGATGGGATGGCGAGAGCCGGGATCGCTCTGCACCAATCCTTATCATCAACCAGGGATCCCCCCGACTTTGTATCGGCTCTCTATCGGTAATTGACAAATTGGAGCGCCACCGGGTAATCCTGCTGCTTGAGCATTTGAATGACCGCCTGCAGCTCATCTTTGTCTTTGCCGGAAACCCGCACCAGATCCCCTTGAATGGAGGGCTGCACTTTTTTGAAGTTGTCGCGGATTTGTTTGGCAATCTGCTTGGCCAGCGCCGCATCGATGCCCTTTTTCAGCCGAACCACCTGGCGCACCCGGTTGCCGCCGGCACTCTCCGGAGGTTGAAAGTCGAAGATCTTTAGGGAGAGGCCCCGCTTGGCCGCCTTGGTGAGGAGGAGATCGCGAATGGAGTTGAGAGCCATCTCGCTGGCGGTGGTGATGGTCAGGGATCCCTCCTCCAGCTCGATTTCTGTCTGAGTATCCTTGAGGTCATAGCGCTGTTTGATCTCCCGCCGGGCTTGATCCACGGCATTCACCAGTTCCTGCCGGTCGAAGTCGCTGACGATATCGAATGAGTAGGTAGAGGCCATAAACTGTATCTTCGCTACCGCTCCGTATCTTAAGCCCTCAGGCCAAGCAGGGATCCCCAACCCCCAAAGAAGCTACAACAGGTAAAGGGATCCCAGTCCAGATTTGCGGAGAAGCAGGATGGCCGATGTTGTTTTAATTACAGGCGCTTCCGAAGGCATCGGCAGGGCCACGGCCTTTACCTTTGCCCGTGGCGGCTACCGCTTGGCGCTGGCTGCCCGTACCGCCGAAACCCTGAGACAAACCGCCATCGAGCTGGAGCAAAGCCTAAACGCCGAGGTCTTGGCCGTTCCCACCGATGTCACGCAGCCAGAACAGGTGCAAAACCTGGTGGAGAGAACCCTAGAACGCTATGGCCGCATCGATTGCCTGATCAACAACGCCGGCATCTGCCTGAAGGGCCCTTTTTTGCAAACCACCCTGGAACACTGGCAGGCGCTGATGGCGGTCAATTTTTGGGGCTACCTGTACACCATCCGGGCCGTGCTCCCCGATATGCTGAAGCGCAAAAAAGGTCAGATCATCAACGTGGGATCGGTCGGCGGCAAGATGCCCCTGCCCCAAATGAGCGCCTATTGTGCCAGCAAGTACGCGGTCAGTGGGCTGACGGAGGCGCTGCGGCTGGAACTGCAACCCCACGGGATCCAGGTGATCGGCGTCCATCCGGGCATTGTCAGCAGCAATTTTCTCAAGCGAGCCATTTTTTTGGATGAGGGGGGGCCGGAGTCCTCTCCCGATGGCCAATCGCAAGCCTCAGGTGGGAAAGCCCGCGAGCAAATGCAACAGGCGCTGGAGAGTTTTTGGGCCAGCCGGCCAGAAGAAGTGGCCGCAGCCATTTGGGACGCCGCTCGCCAGTCCAAGTCGGAGGTGGTGGTGGGCATGGCCCAATGGGCAGTAGGAGCCTATGCCCTTTTCCCAGAGCTGGTGGGCCCGCTGCTGCAAAGGGCCGCTGGCCGACCTTGAGATTTGGCAGGTCATCTTAGGCGATTCTGCAGCTCTGCCAATTCTGGAGTCGAGCTTCTATTCTATAGTATGGTGCTAAGGTTAGATTCGGGCAGTTGCAGCGGAAGGGATTATGGTTGATTCTGCGCCTTCTCCTCCGAGTGCTCAGCAGCACATCTTGGTCGTGGAGGATCGAGATGGCCGCCGCAGCCAGGTGCTGACCTCTGCGAAATACTTCATTGGTCGCGACCTGGCCAACGACATCTGCCTTAACTCCCAGTACGCCTCCCGCTACCACGCCATGCTGCTGCGCGTTCCTGCTGAGAAGGAGGGAGAGTACTACTACCGCATTCTCGATGGCGATCTGGAGGGTAGGCCCAGCACCAACGGCCTGCTGATCAACGGCCAGAAAATTTCTACCCACCAACTTAAGTCGGGGGATGTCATCAGCTTTGGTCCGGACGCCAAGGCCACCTACATCGTCAAGACCTCCTAGTTCGAGCTGGGTTGGCCTCCCTCTGGAAAGCGCAATTGCTGTCGAATTAGCAGCAGCAAGGCCAGCACCAGCGCCACTTCTGAGAGCAAGGTGGCCGAAGCCGCCCCTCGCCAACCCCACCTCGGGATCCAAACCGCATTCAAAAGCCCGTTGAGCCCCAGAGCCAGCAGTTGCAGGCGGCTGCGGGGCTTTTGCAACCCTGACCCGGTGAGCAGGTGAGACAGCAGCAGGTGGATCCCCTCCAGCAAGATCACCGGGCTAAGCCAGCGCAGGATGAGGGCCGTCTCTTGGTAAGCCGACCCCAGCACCCAAGGGATCCCGTAAGAGCCCAATGCCACCCCCAAGGCGGCCAAACTGCCGTAGCCCGCCACCCAAGGGGAAAGGTGCCAGGCGTAGCGGCAGCCCTGCGGCAGGCTTTTCTGTCCTTGGCGGCACAGCTCGGCAAAGTGGCTGGTGAGCAGAGCGATCATCGGCGTTTGCGAAAAGTTGATCACCCGGTAGGCAGCGCTGTAGAGCCCCCCCGCTGCTGCCGAGGCCAGGCGGGGCAAAAGCAGCTTGTCCAGGTCGGTGAAGGTTTTGGCCGCCGCCAGCCCCACGGCAAAGTCCCAGCCCGCCACCAGCCGTTCCCCCAGATCTCTCCAGGCCAGGGGGGGAGAAGGCTTGCTCCACCGTCCCATCCCCCGCGCCATCAGCAGCAGCACCGCCAGCACCATCAGCCCGTAGAGAATGGCCCATTGGGTTAGGGATCCCCAGCCCAAGGCCACCGCCAGCAGCACAGCCCCCAATCGCCCCAGCGCCATGCCGGTGTCGATGAGGGCCACGCCGGCAACTTGCTCTTGCCCAATCAGGATCCCTCGGTACACCTCAGGAATGGCGATAAACAGCAGGTCGCTGGCCAGCAGGATCCCTACCAGCAGGGGAGAAGTCTCCGTCAGCCAGAGGCTCAGGAGGGGCGCCAACAGCAGCGCCATCCCGCCGCAGCCCAGTCCGGCCAGCCACAGGCTGGGACTGATCTCCGGGGCAACCGCGGCAGATCTCCGGTTGCTTAGGCGCTGGATCAGCAATTCCGATTGGCCCCAGTAGCCAAAGGGGGCAGCTAGGTTGCTGCAGGCCAAAATCGCGGAGAACACTCCAAAAGCTTCCGGCCCCAACAGCCGCGCCAGCAGGATGAAATAGGCCCCGGACAACCCCAGGCGCAGGCCATTGCCCACCATCAGCCAGGCAGCCTGGCGCAGCCGTTGTCGTTGCCCTGCCCTATCCACGCAGCCCTCCTGGACGAAGCTTGCCGCAGCCGGGGATACTGGAGGGAGGCCGAGACGGCCCGCCCAGACGTGTGACGTTGTGCGCTGGGTGGATGAGTTGCAACTTTTGCAGCAATTCTTCATGGCCAAACTTTACCCTGTTGGCGGCCCCGCCTCATCGGCGGGACGGGATCCGAAGACCCTGTTTTCTCTCCACTCCAGGCCCCCCGACCCGCGCCGCGTCCTTCCCCCGCCGCCCAGGAGCCCTCGCTGGCTGGGATCCCCGCCAGCCAAAGCGGTGGGCCAGGGCTACCGAGCTGTTGTCTTGCTCCTGCTGGCCAGCGTGTTGCTGTTTGGAGGGCTGGGATCCCGCCTGGCCTACCTGCAACTGGTGCGCACCCAGTATTACCGCCAGTTGGCCGATACCAACCGCATTCGTCTCTTGCCCCAGCCGCCGGAACGGGGGCGCATTGTGGATCGCAACGGCGTGTTGTTGGCGGGCAGCCAGCTCTCCCACTCGGTCTTCCTGTGGCCGCTGGTGCAATCGCGGCAGGGCTGGCAGGAGACGATCCCCAAGCTGGCCCGGTCCTTGAACATGGCTCCCGAAGAGATTGCCCAAAAACTGGAGCGGGCGGGCTATCGCTCCCCGTTTCCGGTGCGCATCCTGCGCAACGCCAGCCCCCAGGTGGTCACTCAACTGGAAGAGATGAGCCGCGAGCTGCCGGGGGTGATGGTGGAGGCAGAGACGGTGCGGTTTTATCCCCATGGCGACCTGGCCGCCCACCTGCTGGGCTATACCGGCGAGATCTCGCAGGAACAACTGCGGGCCGATCCCAGCTATCGCCTGGGGGATATCGTCGGCCTGATGGGCGTGGAGGAATTGTTCGAGAGCCATCTGCGCGGCCAATGGGGCGGGCGCCAGGTGGAGGTAGACGCCATGGGAGAAGTGCTGCGGGTGCTGGGAGAGCAAGCGCCTCGACCGGGCAACACCCTGCAGCTGACTTTGGATGTACGCCTGCAGCAGGCAGCGGAGCAGGCCCTGGGCCAGCAGAAAGGAGCAGTGGTCGCCATGGATCCCCGCGACGGCTCGATCCTGGCCATGGCCAGCTATCCCACCTTTGATCCCAACCTCTTTTCCAGCCGCATCACCCAAGCCCAGTGGGAGAGCCTGCAACAGCGGGACTTCCCCTTCCTCAACCGCGCCCTGCGGCCCTATCCCCCCGCCAGCACCTACAAAATCATCACCACCGCCGCCGGGATCGAGTCGGGAGCCTTTCCCCCGGATACGGTGCTGCAGACCGGCCCCTACATCCAGGTGGGCGGGTGGAGGTTCTGGGACTGGAACCGGGCCGGTTTCGGGCGGCTGAACTACCGCCAGGCGATGGCCTACAGCAGCGACACCTTCTTCTACCAAATTGCCCTGGGCACCAAGGCCGCCCCCCTGCAAGAATGGTCGCGCCGCTTCGGGCTGGGGCAATTGACCGGGATCGGCCTCAAAGGGGAAGCTGCTGGGCTGGTGCCCGACGCCGAGTGGAAACAGCGCCACTGGCGCGAGCCCTGGTACGTGGGCGATACGGTCAACATGTCCATCGGCCAGGGATTTATCACCGCCACGCCGCTGCAGATGGCGGTGGTAACAGCAGCGGTGGCCAACGGCGGCTGGCGGGTTCGCCCCTTGCTCTCGCAGCAGGTGATCCCGGAAAGCCCCGTGCCCCTGCGGCAGAAGGTGGGTCTTTCCCCCGCCACGCTGGAGATCCTGCAGCAGGGGTTGCGGGATGTGGTGGTCTACGGCACCGGCGGCAACGCCAACCTGGGGCCGGGCTTTCCCCCCACCGCCGGCAAAACCGGCACCGCCGAGGATCCGCCGCGGCGCTCCCACGCCTGGTTTGTCGGCTATGCCCCCTACGACCGGCCCGAATTGGTAGTCGTGGTCTTTCTGGAAAACAGTGGCGGCGGGGGTGGATCCCGGGCCGCCCCGATCTTTCGCGAGGTGATGCGGGCCTACTTCCAACGTGACTCGTGAGGCCCTGGGCGCGACTTGCCCCGGCATTCGAGGGGAGTGGATATTAGGATTATCGGTTGATCTCTCTTTGTTCCCAAAAAATTCCACTCAGCCCCCCTAAAATCCCTTCTCCAACCGGCTTCTGCCCTAACTTGGCTGTAGAATATGTCAGTGATTTGGAGCCAAACTGCCACAATCCTGCCATTCGCGCCAGCGGCGCCTTGGCGCAGTGCAGGGCAAGCCCCGCTCCTAAAAACTGAGAACACTCTGGGCCGTGGTTGCTTCGCAGCACCTCGCAAGTACGCGGCCAGAGTCTGTTTTAACCCTATTGCCTAACTCACGAGGAGATCAGGATGAACAAGGCAGAGCTTGTGGATGCCGTCGCTCATCGCGCCAACGTAACCAAAAAAGAAGCTGAAGCTGTCCTGACGGCGGCGCTGGAGATCATTGTCGAAGAGGTCGCATCCCGCGATGAAAACGGTGAACCCAAAGGAAAGGTGACCCTGGTGGGCTTCGGCTCCTTTGAGGCCCGCAAGCGCAAACAACGGGAAGGTCGCAACCCGAAGACCAACGAGAAGATGGTGATCCCAGCCAGCATTGTCCCGACTTTCACTGCAGGCAAAACTTTCCGCGATGCGGTGGCAGGTGGCCACAAGTCTTCGGGAGTTTGACGGGATCCCAGCCGTTCGCGCTCCTCAGGCGGAGTTCTCTCAGCGAACCTGGGCTTTGGGATGGACAGGCGTGCAACGGCCTCAGCATGGTGGCAATCGCGCTTGGGGGGCAGCCATTGCCGGCTGCCCTGCCGAGGCTATTTTGGATTTTTCGGCCAGCCTCAACCCCCTGGGTCCGCCGCAGTCGGTTTTGCAAGCTCTGGCTCGGGCCCTGTCGGCGTCGGATCCAGTTGCGATTAGCCGCTATCCGGATCCCGACTACCGCGAGCTGCGGGCCTGTTTGGCGCAGCGCTGGGCGGTCGATCCGGAGTGGATCTTCGTGGGCAACGGGGCGGCGGAATTGCTCACCTGGGCGGCCCGCGATGCCCAGGGACGGGAGGTTTGGCTGCCCCGGCCGGCTTTTGGGGACTATGAGCGGGCCCTGCGGGCGGCGGGTGTAACCCTCAGGGGTTTGGATCTTTTGCCCTCTCAGGGATCCCCCCCCTTGGCCTTGCTGCAGAAAGAGATCCGGGCGGACAAGACAGGCCGGGTGCTCTGGCTAAACAATCCTCACAACCCGACGGGCCGGCTTTTCCTCCGGCAAGACATCTTGCCCCTTCTGCCCCAGTTCGAGCAGGTGGTGGTGGATGAGGCTTTTATGGACTTTTTGCCAGGAGACGCCCCGCAGGAGCTGCCCCCTCTGGACGCCAGCTCAGAGGTGGGAGAGCTGCCCCGCAGCCAGACTTTGATCCCTCACCTGGAGGCCCACCCCAACACCATCGTCATCCGTTCGCTGACCAAGTTCTTTACCTTGCCCGGCTTGCGCATCGGCTTTGCTGTGGGGCATCCGGATCACTGGCGGCGCTGGCGGCAGTGGCGGGATCCCTGGAGCGTCAACGGATTGGCGGCGGTGGCGGCGGCGGCGGCTCTGGCAGATGAAGACTTTCGCCGGCGCACCCTGGCCTGGCTGCCTACGGCGCGGGAGCATTTGCTGAGAGGTCTACAGGGGCTACCCGGCTGGGATCCCTGGCCCGGCCAAGCCAACTTTGTGCTGGTGCGCTGCCCTGGCTCCGCTACGCAGATTCAAGAAAAGCTGTTGCGGCAGCACCGCATCCTGGTGCGGGATTGCCTGAGCTTTCCAGAGCTGGGGGATCGCTATCTGCGCATTGGCCTAAGAACCCTGCCGGAGCAGGAGCAGTTGCTATCGGCCTGTCGAGAGATCTTGGAAAATAGCTAGAGAGCTTCTTTCTGGCGAGAGGGATTATGGTTGAGGTGGTGACTCCCCTTTGGCGGGAGTGCGAGGCCTCTATCGTGAAGGGGGTGGCCCACCACAGCGATCTGGAACTGCTGCGAGCCTTTCAACGGCAGCCGCAGGCGGCGCGCTACTTCATCGCCCTGTTTTGCCGCTACTGCGCCTGGGTGGATGGGATCCTGGCCGAGCATCTGCCCCCGGAGCAGCGGGCTGCTTGGCGAGAGGAGGTTTGGCTGCGCCTGTATGCGCGCCTTCAGCATCTCGATGTCCGCACGCTCCAGAGCGAGGGGGGCGGGGATCCGGTGCTGGCACCCTGGCTGGCGGCGCAAATCCGCGAGCTGATCTGGCCTTTTGCGGGGCGGTCTGACGGCGCTGCTGAGGGTGAGGCTGCCCCTCCTCAAACTGCGAGCGCTGGTGCAGCGAAGCCCCCTCTTTCGCCGGCATTGGCCTGTTACCTGAGCGCGGCTCTGGACAACTTGCCGGGAGATATGCGCTTTATTCTGCTGCTACGGGATCGGTTTGGTTGGTCGCCGGAGCGCATCGCTGCCCAGCTCAAAGCTGACAGGTACTACCTCGCCCCAGAGGAGGTGGATGCCATTGTTGCCTCCGCTCGCCAGCTCCTGCTTCAGCATCTGCCGGCAGATGTGCGCGCCCTCTATCTTGCGGCCAATCCCTAGAAGAAGGCCTTCGGCTTGTGGCATGGTAGTGATGGCTTGCCTTTGTCCCTGGGGTTGGCTCTGTGGTTAAGCGGTTCTCGGGTTCAGCACCGGATCGGTTCTGCTGGCTTCCTAGCTCTTAGTCTAGCGAGGGTGAGTTGCCTATGAGTTTTTCTCCACTTCCCTCAGATGCTACTCGACCCCTACCGAGGGCCCCGCAAGCCCAGCCGACTCCTCAACTGACGCTTCAGGAAGCGCTGAGCTGCTTGCATCTGGATGAGCTCAAGGAATTGGAGCGATTTCGCCTCTGGCAACGTTTGCAGCGCAGGCCATCTGTCCCCTTGCCGTGGGCAGATCCCCTTGGAAGCGATATCCCCGTGGAGCGCTCTTCACCTGTGCTGATGCAAGAAGTCGTGGAAGACTTGGAGGAGGAAGAAACGCCACGGCCGGCGGGGGTGCTCTCCCCTCTTTGGGTCTTGCTGGTGTGGGCCCTCTCCTGCGCGGGGATCGGCTTTGGGGTGCGCTGGCTGATCTGGCCGGAAGAGCTGTCGCTTCCCCAAACCGCTGTCCTGGCCCACAAGACGGAAAAAGGGATCCCTGCCCAGGTGGATTTGGCCCGGTTGCCCTTGCTTCCCCTGGAGCCGCTGCCAGGACAGGTAGGGGAAGAGTTCTATTCAGGTGGGCTGGATCCCAGTCAGTTGGCGCTAGGGTTGGCCAACACTCCCAATCTGGAGGAGCTGCGGGTCGATCCCCTTCAGGATGTCGCCAACTTGTTGGACAGCCTACAAACCAACTTGGCCGCGGCTGCACAGAAACCTGCTCCTTCCCGCCCGAAAACAGTGGAGAAAGTGGCAGCCAGCCTGGAGCGCCCCTCTCAGCCCAAAGTGGCCACTGTTTCAGAATCTTTGCTCACGGTGCCCCTGCACAGCAACGATCTCGATTCCTTGGGGCCTAACCGCGGCGAAGGAACTTTTTTGGTGCTGACCACCTACTCCGGAGAGGAAAGCTTGGCGCGAGCTCGGCAAGTTGCCAATGACGCTTTTGTAAGAGATGTGAACGGCCAGAAGTTCGTGCAGTTGGCAGCATTTGAACAACTGGAATATGCCCGCTACCACGCTGAAACTTTGAAGAACAAGGGCTTCAACGTCACCATTGCCGAGCAGTAGCTTTGGCCAGCGGTCGGCAGGATACCCGAAGGTTAGTTACAGCCATTCATTGACAAGTAGCAGTGGAGCAGTGAGATGCCTAGTCCCCCTCTCCCAAAGGGAGAGGGTCTGGGGGTGAGGGCCTTTGGCAGAGCGGAACGGTCGGCAGCACCCTCCAAACCGATGCAATCCCCTCCCCCTTCCCTTTTTTGCAACCTGACCTAGCTTTTGTAATAGGCAGTGCCTTTATTGACAAAGTCCAACGTGTAGGCGGCTTGGTAGTTAATGGTTGGCTCAAAGACACCCGCCACTGTCATGCTCTCGAAGAAGCTTTGCCAACGCTCGTGGGTCATGGCGCCAATGCCCTTTTCCAGGGCATCGCCAGACAAAATGATGCCGTACTCCTTCAGCTTCCCAAAGCTGTAGGCCAACTGCTCATCAGTCATCTCCGGGTTATCCTGCTTGATGAGGCGGTAGGCGGGGCGGGGATCCTCCAAAAAGCTGTACCAGCCCTTGATAGAAGCATCCACAAACCGCTGCACCAAGTCAGGCTTGCTTTCCACCAGTTGGCGCCGCGTCTCGATGGTGGTGGCATAGGGGTTGTAGCCGTAGTCGGCCAGGAGGAAGACCACTGGCTTAAAGCCTCCTTGTTTTTCAATGGCAAAAGGCTCAGAGGTGAGATACCCCTGCTGGGCCGAGCTGGGATCCGCCAGGAAAGGACCGGGGTTGAAGTTGTAGGGGCGGGTTTGGTCGTCAGTAAAGCCGTACTTGGCTTTCAGGAAGGGCCAGTAGGTGGTAAAGGCCCCCTTGGATACGAAAATGGGTCGGCCCTTGAGCTCCTCCAAGCGCTGGGTGCCGGGATGGGCGAGGAGAACCTGGGGGTCTTTTTGGAAAATAGCCGCCACGCAGATAAGCGGGATCCCTTCCCGCACAGCGTTGATGACCCCTGCGCTTCCCCCCATGGCAAAGTCGGCGGCTCGGCCAGCCAAAATCTGGGTGATGTTGACGCCAGGGCCACCCATTTTGATGGTGACGTCTAGCCCATACTCGCGGTAAATGCCTGTGGCCACCGCCTGATAAAAGCCGCCATGCTCGGCCTGGGCATACCAGTTGGTAGCATAGGAAACTCGCTCGAGCTTGGATCTCTGGGCCACTATCAGAGTGGGGGAAGCCCGTCGTTGAGCCTGAGCCCCTGCTGCGGCCAGCCAACTGCCTCCAAGAGCGGCAGCTCCTGCTTTGAGCAGCTGACGACGGCTGAAGGTGCCGCCCTTGGGTCTAGAGGATCCAACCGAGGCCATAGGTAACTAAAGCGAAAGATGACACAAGCATTATACATCCCGGAGGAGACCCTGTGTGCCTGGCTACAAGAAGATCTCGGCCACGGCGATCTCACCAGCGAGCTGACCCTGCCCCCCAGCGTTGAGGGGGAGGCGGTGATCCTGGCCAAGGAGCCAGGGATCCTAGCTGGCCTGGAAATTGCCAGGCGGGTTTTCCGGCTGGTGGATCCCCAGCTAGCGTTCGCCTCCCAGGTAGAGGAGGGAGCCTCTGTTGTCGCTGGCCAGGAGGTAGTCCAGATCAAGGGATCCCTGCGGGGCATTCTGGCGGCAGAACGGCTGGCGCTGAACCTTCTCCAAAGGCTTTCCGGCATTGCCACCCTCACCCGCACCTACGTAGAGGCGCTGCGGGGAACCTCAACCCAGCTTCTGGACACCCGCAAAACTACCCCCGGCTTGCGCGCCCTGGAGAAATACGCCGTGCGGGTAGGGGGCGGCAAAAACCACCGCTTTGGCCTCTTCGACGGCATCTTGATTAAGGAAAACCACATTCGCGGTGCCGGCGGCATCTTGGCAGCCGTCCAGCGGGCCAAAGCAGGTGCCCCCCACCACCTCAAGGTCGAGGTTGAGGTGCGCAACCTCCAGGAGCTGGAGGAGGCTTTGGCGGCAGGCGCCGATCTCATCCTTCTCGATAACTTCCCCTTGGAGCAGATCCGGGCTGCCGTTCAACGGGTAGGGGGGAAAGTTCCCCTAGAAGCCAGCGGCAACATGAACCTAGAGCGCGCCCGGAAAGCGGCGGAGGCAGGCGTTGACTACATCAGTGTGGGGGCCCTGACTCACTCGGCCAAGGCCCTGGATCTCTCCTTGCTCGTGGTGCGGCCCTGAGGTTTGCCCCAGGGAGCGCTGTTTCTAATGCTAGGCTAGGTAACGATCCCGCCTAAAGCAGGAAGGCCAGTTGCTGCCTGCTGGCAACTTCTCCTTAGCCCCGCACCAGTCCAGCTCTGCACCCGTGGCCGGCCCAGCCAAAACAGAAGGTTCACCATGACCCAAGAAACCCTTGTCCAGGAAATTGCTCGACTCAAGCAGGAAAGGCAGGCCGTTATCCTAGCCCACTCCTACCAACTCCCCGAGGTGCAGGAAGTGGCGGACTTTGTGGGAGACTCCCTGGGCCTGGCCCGCGAGGCCCAAAAGACAGATGCCCAGGTCATTGTCTTTGCTGGCGTCCACTTCATGGCCGAGACAGCGGCTATCCTCAACCCGGAAAAGACGGTGCTGCTGCCGGATCTGGAGGCGGGCTGCTCTCTGGCCGACAGCATCCGCCCAGAGGACGTTCTGCGCTGGAAGGAGGCCAACCCCGAGGGGCTGGTGGTGGCCTATGTCAACACGGCCGCCGAGATTAAAGCCATGGCCGATGTCTGCGTTACCAGCGCCAACGCTGTGCAGGTGGTGGCCAGCCTGCCGCCGGATCGCCCCATCTTCTTTGTGCCGGATATGTTCCTGGGGGCCTATGTAGCCCAGACAACGGGGAGGGAGCTGGATCTATTCCCCGGCGAGTGCCACGTCCATGTGGGCATTCGCGAGGAGCACCTCAAGGCAATGGCAGAGAAGCACCCGGAGGCGGAGTTCCTCATCCACCCCGAGTGCAGTTGCGGCTCCAGTTGTCTATTTCTCAAGCCGGACGCCAAGCTCCTTTCTACCGAGGGGATGGTGCGTTATGCCAGAACTTCGGCCAGCCGCGAGTTTGTGGTCGCCACCGAAGTGGGCATTCTCCACCGGCTGCAAAAAGAGGCCCCCGATAAGACCTTTATCCCCGTCAAGGCGGACGCCGTCTGCGAGTATATGAAAAAAATTACCCTGGAGAAGATCTACCGCTCCCTAGTGGAGATGCGCTACGTGATCCAGGTGCCGGAGGCGGTGGCCGAAAAAGCCCGCAAGTCCATCCTGGCCATGCTGTCAGTGCCCGCCGGAGCCTAGAGGTGGAGGGGAAGAACGGGGCGCCGCCCTTGTTAGAAACAGACCTGTTGATCCTGGGAGCAGGGGTGGCGGGGGTGTACGCAGCCCTGTGGGCCGAAGCCCAGGGGGCGACAACTCTGGTGGTAAGCAAGGATCCCCTTCCCTCTGGCTCTACCCCTTGGGCGCAGGGTGGGGTGGCTTTTCCTGTGGATGAGGCGGACGTAGAAGCCCATATCCAAGACACCTTGCAAGCGGGCCGCGGCCTGGTGGAAGAAAAGGTGGCTCGCTCCATTGTGGAGGAAGCACCCTTGCACCTGGAGAGACTTTTGCGCTGGGGCCTTCCTTTCCATCCCCAACCTGTCCGGGAAGGGGGCCACTCCCAAGCGCGGGTACGCCATCTGGGGGGGGATCGGAGCGGACTGTGGCTTCTGAGAGGTTTGCTGGCTCGCCTCAACAGGCTGCCTTTGCAGGGCTACACAGCCCTAAGCCTTTTGCTGGCGGGGGACAGGGTAGGGGGGGCCTTGCTGCTTGGCCCTGAAGGGCCGGTGGAGGTGAGGGCCGGGGCAGTTCTCCTGGCTACGGGAGGATTTGGCAGCCTTTTCCCCGTCTCGACAGCTCCCCCGGGGGCCACCGGCGACGGAATGGTGCTGGCCTGGCGGGCAGGGGCCACTCTCAGGGATCTGGAGTTTGTGCAATTTCACCCCACGGCCTTGCCCAATGGAGCGCTGGTGAGCGAGGCAGTAAGAGGAGAAGGGGCTGTTCTCCTCAACGCCTTGGGGGAGCGTTTTATGCCTCGCTATGCGGAGCTGGGAGAGCTGGCGCCGCGGGATGTGGTAGCTCGGGCCGTTTTCTGGGAGCGGCAGCAGACAGGGGGAACCTACCTGGATCTGCGGGTCGTCGAACATCTGGAGGAGCGCTTTCCCACCGTTGTTGCCTCTGCCCGCGCCTTGGGGCTGGATCCCACGAAGGATCTGCTCTCAGTTGTTCCCGCGGCTCACTACGTGATGGGTGGGATCCGAACGGACACTTTCGGCTTCACCGGCCTGCCGGGCCTTTATGCTGCTGGGGAGGTGGCTTCCACGGGCCTGCACGGGGCCAATCGCTTGGCTTCCAACAGCCTCTTGGAAGGGCTGGTCATGGGCAAGCGGGCCGCCTTGGCTGCCTTGCAAGATTTGGGAGAGGTGAGCTTTCCCCGACAGCTGCAGAGGCTACCCGTTCTGGCGACGTCTCCCGACATCCTGCCGGCTCTCAGGCATCGAGTTGGGGAAGCTTTGGGCGTTGTGCGGGAGGGAACACGGCTGCGGGCTTTTCTGACCTTTGTCAAGGCACTTCCCCTGCAGGAAAAGCCTTGGGCCACCCGGGAAGAGGCCGAGGCAGGCAGTCTGCTTTTGCTGGCCCGTCTGGTAGCTCAGGGGGCGCTGCTGCGGGAGGAAAGCCGCGGGGCCCATTTCCGCGAGGATTTTCCTCAGGAAGGGGAGCCTTTCCATACGGAGGTGCGCGGTTCAACTTTTTTCCGGAGACCTCTTGATGCTACGCATTGCTAACGGCAACAGGCATTCCACTCATGGTGAAAGACGCCCGGCCTGTCGATGCGCTCGAAGGTGTGGGCCCCGAAGAAGTCCCGCTGGGCTTGGGTGAGGTTCTGGGGCAGGTTGGCGGTACGGTAGCTGTCGTAGTAGGCCAAAGAAGCGCTGATGGCCGGGAAAGTGCTCCGCACCACTGACGCGAACGGGATTCCCAAGGCAGCCGCTGTGGACACCACCCGCCGCCAGGATCCCTGCCGTTCCTGGAGGGCCTGCTTAAACTCCTCATCTGCCCAGTCTACGCGGGTGTAGTGTTTCTAGTATCGACGAAATCTTCAAGTAGAGCCAGTATAAGCTGCCTCGGTGAGGGAGGATTCCTGGTAAAGGCGGGTGGCAGGAGGAAATCCACAGGCGCTGCCATCTTTGTGGATCACTTTCTCTTCCCAGGGCAGGCGATAGGCCCCATTCACCAAATCCTGCATGTAGGTGTAGGGGCAATCTTGGGCTCCGCCTTTGACGGCCACATAGCCACGGTGTCCGAATTGATAAATGTTGTTTTCCACACCCCAATGGATGCGAGCTTCCCGCACCAAATCTGGGCGCACTTCGCCAGTAATGATTTCATCAGGGCGATGGGATCCCATGACCAGGGGGGTGCCATCAAAGTTGCAGATCATGCCCTCCCCCATAGAATCAAACGTGCCATCCGACCCACACATACACACCGAGGCCGTCACCATCAAATTGCAAAAGGCATTGGCCTGATTGGTAATTTGCCAACTGTGGCGAATGGGGGCAGTATATCCGGCAGTGCGCAACATAATCTCGGCCCCTTTGTAGGCACACTCGCGGGCCATTTCTGGAAACATGCCATCATGACAAATGATCAGGGCAATCTTTGAGCCATTCGGGCCATCACAGACAGGGATCCCTAAATTTCCCGGCTCCCAAGGTTCGACGGGAACCCAAGGATGCAGCTTGCGATAGTACAGTTGTAGGTTCCCTCGATTGTCGAGAATAATGCCGCTGTTATAGGGATTACCCTGCGGGTTGTATTCCATGATTGAGAAGCAGCCCCAAATATCGTTCTCTCGGCAGGCGGCACTGAAGGCAGCTACCTCTGGTCCATCCAGTCGGCACATGATCTCCGGATTAGTGTCCATCGACAGGCCGTGCAGAGAGTACTCCGGAAAGACCACCAAATCCATGCTGGGCATGCTGCGGCGAGCCTTCCCCACCATACTGACTATCTTTTGGGTTTGCGCCGCCAGATCATCGGGAGTAACCACATTGGGTAGCTGCAGTTGCACCAGTCCCAATACAACACCGTTGGGAGTTTTATTCAGGCCACCGAGTCCACTCATGATCAAATCCTTTGCTGATGAAGATGGAATGGGTTAGAGAGTTAGTCGAATGGATTTAAGAACTTGTAAAAGCCGATGTATCGATTTGCTATCTAGCAATCCCAGCTTAGGTAGATAATGGTAGGTAATGGGTGAACCTTGCTGTAACAAGATAAATTGGTAGTCTTCTCCATTTGTAGCTAATCCCCAAACAAATTCTTGATTTTTTATTCCTTTGTAAGCATAGGTCAATAAGTGGGCAATGGCCAGGCTTGTAGCTACTGTTCCTCCCTTGGTTTCTATCACGAGGATCCAAAAGCTCTCTCTTGCTCCTCTTCTAATGGCGAGTAAGTCTACACGACCTTTGATGGCAACTTGGCCTTCTTCCTCCTCAACGATAATATCGGCAATATTTTCTTCTAGATTAATTTTGATGTCGCTCGATAGAAAGCCTGCCAGTTTGAGAAGTGGAGAAACAAACAGAAATTTGACTTGCCCTTCATTCAGAGTGTCATCGGCCAGATAGCTAAAATACAATTCCTGGAGTTGGGTCAGCTCCTCAATCTCCCGTTCAGTCAAAGGGGGTAAGTCCAGTTTTTCCTCGAACTCTAAAGAATCTCCCCGACACAGCCCTAAGAGCTCGTGAACCTCTCTCAGAGTCAGGGTATTGGCAGGTCGGGTTTGTACAGCGGTCATAACCAGGGATTCCTAAATCGGGTTCACTTCGACTATAGCCAGTCGGCTACTTCCCGGTGCCCAAGGCCCCAGGCATGCCTGCCAGGGTTCGCCGCGGAGAACTGGTCAGGATCATGATCCCCAAGGTCAGCACGTAGGGAGCGGCATTCCACAGGTAGTAGTTGGACTGCACACCCACCGACTGCAAGGCTGGCCCAATCGCCTGAGCTCCGCCGAACAAAAAAGCAGCCAATAAACACTGCAACGGGTTCCACTTGGCAAAGATCACCAGGGCCACGGCCATCAAGCCTTGTCCGCTGGAAATGCGTTCTGTCCAACTGCCGGGGTAGTATAGGGACAGGTAAGCTCCTCCCACGGCTGCCAAGAAGCTGCCTGCCATGATGCACAGAGCCCTTACCTTGGGCACCGAGATCCCCATGGCCCGTGCTGCATCGGGGTTGTCGCCCACAGCCCGCACGAATAGGCCCCAACGAGTGGAGCGAAAGAACCAGTGCATGACAAAGGCCAGGAGGATCCCCAGCAGCAGAAGTGGGCTCACTTTTAGGGCAGCTTGAATGGCAGGACTGCTGCTCCAATTTCCCAACTCAAAGGCAGGTAGCCGGGGGGCTGCGGGCTGAATGAAGGGTTTGCCCAGGTAAAAGGCCATTCCACTGCCAAAGATGATCATAGCAATGCCCACCGCAACATCGTTAACCCGAGGTTGTTGGGCCAAAAAGGCGTGGATCCCTCCCAAGGCTAAACCGGCAAACCCGGCCACCAATACCCCTAACCAAGGCGCGACCACACTGCCTGCCGTGTTTTGGGTGAGGAAGGAGATGGCGTAGGCGCTCATTGCCCCCATCAACAGGGATCCCTCTAGGCCGAGGTTGATTTTGCCGCTTTTTTCCGTCAGACACTCCCCCAAGCTGACGAACAAAAAAGGCGCACTTCCCCGCAAGGTTCCGGCGATCACCGCCAAGGGGATCCCCCACCATCCTAGGGCTTCTGTTTCCATCTGAGTTTTTCTCCTGACCACTGAATTGGTTACTTGACCAAATCATTGCTACTTCGGGGGCCAGTTATCTAGGCTGGTTCTGAGGGTTCTCGATCCCGAAAAAAGTCGAAGCGCCCGTAGAGGGATTCGCTGTAGAGAATCAGCAAAAAGACAATGCCCTGAAACACCAACACAGTAGCATCCGGCAAATTGTGGGAGCGCTGCAAAATGCTGCCGCTGGCCAGGATCCCTCCCAGGAGGATAGCCATCGCCACTGCTGCGGCTGGGTTTTGTCGAGCGACAAAGGCCACCAGAACGCCGCTGTAGCCATAGCCCACAGTCAAGGACTCATTGACCCGCCCGTGTACGGCAGCCACCTCTACCATGCCCGCCAAGCCGGCACAGGAGCCGGCCAGAAAGGTGATTAACAGTGTGAGTTTACCGACAGCAATCCCCACCATTCGGGCCACCTTTGGGTTACCCCCTATTATGCGCACCGAAAAACCCAACGTGGTGTGTTGAATCAACACATAGGCAACCAGGCAGGCAACGATGCCATAGACCAAGCCGAAGTGGATGCGGGTGCCCCATAGCCGACCCAACATGTTGGCCTCGTCAATGGCAAAGCTGGAGGGCTTGCTCAAGAAACTGGGATCCCGCAGCGGCCCCCCCACCCAATGGTTCATCAGGGCAATGGCAATGTAGTTCATCAACAGGCTGCTGATGGTTTCATTCACACCCCGGTAGTGGCGCAGTGCCCCCACCACCATGATCCACAGGCCACCGGCCACCATGCCCGCCAAGGCCATCAGGAAAACGACCACGGGTGGAGCCAGGGATCCCGCCCACAGCCCCATCGCCACAGCTGCCACCCCCCCCATCACCAGAGCTCCTTCATTGCCGATGATCACCAGCCCCATGCGGGCCGGCAGGATGGTACACAGGGAGGTGAGCATCAGGGGAGCCGCCCGTTGCAGAGTATTTTGCCAAGAGAACCAACTGCCGAAGGCAGCTCTGTAGATGGAGCCATAGACGGCGAAGGGATTTGCGCCGGCCATGGCACAAAACAAGCCGAAGATCAACAGCGAGGCCAACAAAGCCCCAAAGGGCAGTAGGATCGGCTCAAGGCTGGAGCGCCACCGCAGCGGAACCGAGCGGGAAACAGCAGAAGAGGTGGTAGCCATCAGCTAGAGATACTCCCGATCACGCCTTCCACCAGGTAGTCCATGGATTCCAGCTCGATTGCCCGCTGGCCGTATTCCACTCCGGCAGGGATCACCTCTTTGCCGGTATTGTCTTTGAGAGGGCCTTTGTAAATGACCAACGAGCCAGCTTGCAACTGGGCAAGGGCCGCTTCTCCAGCTTTTTTGGCCTCATCGCTGGCTGCCGGTCCCCAGGGAGAAGTTTTAATGAATTTCTCTTTGATACCCCCCCGAATGAGGTGGGGGATCCCACCGTTCATCAGGGTTTTGCCCGCCTGGATGGCTTCGGCAAGCTGGGTATAGACGGTTGTCCAGTTGTATTCAGCGCCCGTCAAATAGCCCTTGGGAGCCAGCGCCGCTTGGCTGGTGTTGTGACCACAGCTCATCAGACCTCGCCGCTCTGCTGTTTCGATAACGATTTTGGGACTGTCCACATGGCAGGTGAGCACATCGATGCCTTGGTCGGCCATGCTGTTGGCAGCTTCTGCCTCTTTGACAGGTAGAGCCCAATCTCCCGTAAAGATCACCTGAGTGGTGATGTTGGGGTTGACACTCTTGGCTCCTAAGGTAAAGCTGTTGATGTTGCGCAACACAATGGGAATGGGTTTGGCGGCGATAAACCCAAGGCGGTTGCTTTTGGTCATGGAACCGGCCAGTACCCCGTTGATGTAGTGGCCTTCATCCAAGTAGCCGAAGTAGCTACCGACGTTTTTCGGATGCACTCCCTCAATGTAAAGTCCACCGGCGTGAAAGAATTGTACCTCTGGATATTCCTTGGCTACCCGCAGGATATGGGGATCGTAGTAGCCAAAAGAAGTGGGAAAGAGTACCGTTGCCCCATCTTGCTCGATCATGGCCCGCATGGTTTCTTCCACGGCCACCGTTTCCGGCACATTTTCTTCTTCAACGGTTTTCACCCAAGGTAGGCTGGACAAGCCAACTTTTCCCTCTGCATGGGCCTGGTTCCAGCCAAAGTCATCTTTGGGGCCAACGTAAATAAAGCCGATGGTGATCTCTTTCTTGTTCTGGGCCTGGGCACGCCACAACTGTGAGGTCAAGGTGATGGCAGCGGCGGCAGCACCAGAGCGAAGGAGCTGCCTACGAGTGTACAGATGACGAAACAATGGCCGGCTCATGTTGAGAATCCTATTCGTGAATAAGCTTTCTGGAAAGACGAGACCCAGCAGACTCGGTGAGGTTCTGAACCTCTGCTGAACCCCTGGCACCAACTACTGGATTTATATAGCCTCTATCGAGAAGTTTTGGTAGTCTAAATTACGGTTTTCTCGATTCTTTGATGCTTCACTTTATGCTGGCAAAAGTCCTTCCCGCTCACCCAAAGTTCGGTTAGCCCGTTTTTGGCACTGATAACATTCTCAAGTCTGATGAGTTTTGCGAGTGGGTTTTATGGGTTTTCAATGGCAAGAGGTTGTTGTTCTGGCCGGCCCGGATCTGGTTCCCCATCGCTGCTCCCGCTTCGGGGTAGAACAAGACACCGTTACCTGCATGGAACTGGGGGATCCCATTGTTGGGTTGGAACAGAGATCCTGGGTGATTTTGCCGGCTTTCACCAACAGCCACACCCACATAGGGGATAGCTGTCTGCCGGATGGGGCGACAGGCCTGACTTTGGAAGAGGGGTTCTTCCGACCTGACGGCTACAAATATCGAGAGTTAGCCAAACAGTCGCCGCAACAGCACCTGGAACACATCGCCGCTCACCTGCGCTACATGGCGGCAACGGGCACCATCCGACACATCGATTTTCGCGAGCAGGGGGTCTACGGCTGCCAACTGTTGCGGGAAGCTGCAGCCCAAACCGGGATCCACTCAGTGATCTTGGGCCAGTTTGAGAGCCTCCCTTTCAGTGAGGAGCAATTGCGGCAAAATCGGGATCCCTTAAACCCCCAAGCCTATCAAGAATTGCAAGAGATTCTGGCAGTAGCAGATGGATTTTCCGAGAGCACCCTGAACGATTTGACGGAACCCGCCTGGCGGCAGATCCACGACCTGACCGAGAAAATAGGCAAGCTGCGGGCCATCCACTGTCTGGAAAATGAGGGGTATCGAGAGGTCAGTCTGGCCATCGCCGGACGGGGAGATTTGGAGCGTGCTCTTGATTTTTACCGTCCCCATTTGGTGATTCACGCAACGGTGGCCAACGCAGCGGAAATTCAATTGCTCTCCCGGCATCGGGTGAATGTCGTTTTGAACCCACGGGCCAATGCCAACTTGGGACTGCCTCTCCCGCCGATTGCCCGCCTGCTGGAGAGTGAGGCCAATCTCTTGCTAGGCACCGACAACGGACTTTTGAATAGCCCGAACCTTTTGGCAGAGCTGGATTTCACCTACAAAGTGGCCAAAAGCCAGTTTGGAGATGCGGTGCGCCCTGATCCAGTCGAGATTTTGAAGATGGTGACCAGCAACATCCGACATTTACGGCCTCTACTGGGATCCGATGTGTACGGCTATTTGGATGTGGGGCTGCCCGCCGATTTGGTGGTGCTGGACTTCACCCGTCCTCATTTGCGGGCCAGTCGTCATCTAATTGCGTCGATTCTCACTCGGGTTACCCCGGCAGATGTGGTGCTGACGATGCGGCAGGGCCAGGTACTGTGGCGGGATCCCCAGCGGGTCAACTGATGTCGAAGCTGCGACTGGGAAAAGCTGGTGAAATGCGATTATTCCTGTCTATTTCTGGAAGCGATGTAGGCTCGCCACCCCCCCAAGCGGTGATGTCCAATTGCCCCTCACACAGGTAGGGTTCGGCTAGGATCCCCAGCACTTCCTCCCCTTCTGCCAAAAGAATGCGGCCCACTGACAAGCCTGGCGGCTCTTGCAAAAGGAGTTGACCCAACCCATGGGCAGGGATTTCCCAAATCTCCAGAGCAATTGCAGAACCGCCCTGGCAAACCCGTACCATGCCTGGATAAAGACCGTCGATGGACCAAAGCCGATAACAAGCGGCTGTTTGGGCTTCCCGCACAAAGCGACCCCCAATTTGCAGTAGGTTCTCATTGAGGGGTAGCCCCCGCATCAGGGTGCCATTCACGGCCAATTTAATGTCCATATCAAATCAAACTCAAACAGATTCTCCTTCGCCTCCGGATCCCCGGCCGGAGAGGGATCCCAAGACCTCCTCATGCTACCCGTTGCTAACGGGAACAGGTGCTCCACTCATGGTGAAAGACGCCCGGCCTGTCGATGCGCTCAAAGGTGTGGGCGCCGAAGAAATCCCGCTGGGCCTGGGTGAGGTTCTGGGGCAGCTCGGCGGTGCGGTAGCTGTCGTAGTAGGCCAGGGAGGCGCTGATGGCCGGGATCGGGATCCCCAAGGCTGCTGCAGTGGCCACCACTCGCCGCCAGGATCCCTGCCGTTCCTGGATGGCCCGCTTAAACTCCTCATCCAAAAGGAGGTTGACTAGCTCCGGATCCCTTTGGTAGGCCGACTGGATTTTGCCCAGGAGGCGGGCGCGGATGATACAGCCCCCCTTCCAAATGCGAGGGATCTCGCTGAAGGTGTACACATAGCCGTGGGCAACGGTGGCTTGCCTGAGCAGGGCCATCCCCTGGGCATAGGAGCAGATCTTGGAACAGTAGAGGGCGGCGCGCAGATCCTGAAGGAAGCTGTCGGGATCCCCTTCCAAGGTTGTTCCTGGCCCTGGCAACTGCTGGGAGGCGGCCACCCGTTCCTCTTTCATCGACGAGAGGATGCGAGCCTGCACTGCCGCCTCAATGGTGGGCACCGGCACCCCAAGATCCAGGGCGTCCTTGACCGTCCACAGGCCCGTGCCCTTCTGCCCCGCCTTGTCCAAAATGAGATCCACCAGCGGCTTGCCCGTCTCCGGATCCAGCGTCCCCAAGATCTTGGCGGTAATCTCAATCAAAAACGACTCCAGCTCCGTCTCGTTCCAGGCCTGGAAGATCTCCTGCATCTGGGGGGCTGACAGCTTCAGCCCCCTGCGCATGAGGTCGTAGGCCTCGGCAATCAGTTGCATGTCGCCGTATTCGATGCCGTTGTGCACCATCTTCACGTAGTGCCCGCCCCCTTTGGGCCCCAGGTAGGTGACGCAGGGGCCATCCGGCTCTTGGGCGGCAATTTTGGTGAGGATGGGCTCCAGTTGCCGATAGGCTTCCAGACTGCCGCCAGGCATGAGGCTGGGGCCGTTGAGGGCGCCTTCTTCCCCGCCGCTCACCCCCATGCCGACAAAGTGGATCCCAGTAGGCTCCAGGGCCGCGGCGCGCCGGTCGGTGTCGCTGTAGAGAGAATTGCCCCCATCGATGAGGATGTCGCCCGGCTCCAGCAGCGGTTTGAGCTCGTCGATGAGAGCATCCACCGCTGGGCCTGCCTTGACCATGATCAAGATTTTACGGGGCCGCTCCATTTGTTGCACCAACTCCGGCAGGCTGTAGGCGGGGGTAATCTGCTTGCCTTGGGCCCTCCCTTGGATAAACTGCTCGGTTTTGGCGCGAGTTCGGTTGTAGACGACAACCGGAAAGCCATTGCGCTCGACGTTGAGGGCCAGGTTTTCCCCCATTACCGCTAGGCCAATGACCGCGAAGCTGGGCTTGCTCATGGTGGGGCAGGGTAACACCTCCCCCAATCTAAGGGGCGATCCGGCCAAGAGGGTTCAGGGATCCTGTTTTCTTCACCTTTTTTTGCCGGCTTTCAAGGACAGCCCAGACTCGCGCGGGTGGAAACCCCGGTTATGGGATGGGATCCCTCTGCTCGCTGGCACAGTTGCCGCAGGGCTGCCCGATCCACGTAGGCGTCGCTAAAGTCGGCGCCGGCAATCTGCGCCCCATCCCAAACGGCCCGCGCGGCGATTGCCCCCCTGAGGTTGGCCCCCCTGAGATCGGCGCCCGCTAGGTTGGCCAGATCCAGCAGGCTGTTGCTGAGATCTGCCCCCGCCAGGTTGGCTCCTGCCAGGTTGGCCTTGGTGAAGGCCACGCCGGCCAGGTTGGCCCCCTGCAAGTCGGCGCCCTGCAGGTTGGCGCTGACAAAGCTACTGCCCCGCCAGTCCTGACGCGACAGATCCTGCCCCTGCAGATCGGCGTTGTTGAAGTTGAGACGGGTCTGGCCACCCGCCGGGGATCCCCACAGGCCCCACAGCAGCAGCGTTGCCCCCAGCAGGATCCCTAGAAGGATGCAAAGTGTTGACGGCATCTGGGATCCCCCCTTTAGTACCTCAGGACGCTTCAAAGGGCTCAACTCCTTCCGCAAGTTCTTATCAGAAAATCTAGGTCTAAAACCCTGCCCTCTAGGGCAGCTTTTCTTGGTTTTGGATGTAGGCCACTAAGAGTTGCAGAGGAGCACCCCCAACACTAGAAGCCAAGTAGCTGGGACTCCACAAGGCATTCTTGCCGCAAGGTTTAGGTAGTTTAGCTTGCCCGTACTTGCGACTCGAAACTCCCTTAAGCACATTCACCATTTGAGAGATAGACCACTTGGGCGGGTAGGCAATTAGAAGGCGGACGTGGTCTGCCTCGCCGTTAAACTCCAAGACCTCAAAGTCCATCTTTCGGGCAACACTCTTAAACGCCTCCGCAATCAAGTTCAAACTCTCTTGAGTGAATATCTTTCGCCTGGATTTGTGACAAACACCAAATGGGCCTGCAGGCTAGAAACACTGTTGCGGTCTCTCCTTAATTTCATGTGCTATCTTGGAAATGCTAACTTGACTCTAGCCCATGAAAGCTCGATACAGGTATAGGTTCTACCCCACAGACCAACAGCGGCAGAAGCTTGCCAAGTTGTTTGGCTGTGTCAGGTACGTCTGGAATGAAGCCTTAGCCCACTGCCAAGCCGTTGGGAAGTATCCAGGGTACAACGCTTTGGCCAAGCGCCTAACCGAGCTCAAGCAATCGATTCCGTGGTTGGGCGAAGTTTCAAGTGTTGCTTTACAGCAATCTCTCAGACATTTGGACAAAGCTTACCAGCGTTTCTTTGCCCAGGAAGGAGGTGCGCCGCAGCTCAAAAAGAAAGCAGCCAAGCAGTCAGCAACGCTAACTAGGGGAGCTTTTTCTATCAACGGTAAGCGGGTTTACTTGGCCAAGGTGGGAGCCATTAAGCCTATTTGGAGCCGACCTTTGCCGAGTACCCCTAGTTCCGTCACTGTAATTAAAGACACTGCCGAGCGTTACTTTGTCAGCTTTGTGGTGGAGACGGAACCTGTTAGCATCCCTGCTCGCTCACCCAGTATTGGAGTGGATTTGGGGATTAAGACCTTCGCCGCCACAAGCGATGGGGCCAAGTTCCCCAGTCCCAACTATAGGCCTCTGTACAACCGTATTGCCCAGCTGCAAAAGCAGCTTGCCAGGCGGGTGAAGGGATCCCATCGGTGGGAGCGAACCCGGCTGAGGATTGCCAAGCTGCACAACCGCATTGCCGACATGCGGCTCGACTTCCTGCACAAGTTGTCAACCCAGCTCACGGTCGAAAACCAAGTCGTGTGCTTGGAAGACCTCAACGTTAGCGGGATGTTGAAAAACCGTCGGTTGTCCAAGGCGATTAGTCAGCAGGGGTGGCATACCTTTCGGGCTCTCTGTGAGGGCAAAGGTGAGAAGTACCAGAGGGAAGTGCGCCTAATCGACCGGTGGGAGGCTACAAGCCAGTACTGTTCGGCTTGTGGCTGGCACTGGGGCAAGTTGGATTTGGCTACCCGTGTGGTGGTCTGCGACGGTTGCGGGGCAGTGCATGACAGGGACGTCAACGCTGCCAACAACCTAAAGCAAGTCGGGATGGGGCATCGCCCGACTCTAAAACGGACGTGGAGACTGCGTAAGACTGGCTAGCCAGCAGCAGTTTGTGAAGCGTCAAGAATCTCTCGCCTTTAGGCGAGGGGAGTATGTCAAGTCAACATGCTTTGGTATGAAAGTAGCTTACTTTGACTGCGCAGCGGGCATTGCCGGCGACATGTGCCTGGGGGCGCTGCTGGATTGCGGGGTGCCCCTGGAGTATCTCAACCAGCAGCTCCAGGCGCTGGGCCTCGAAGGAGAATACAGCCTACAAGTATGCCGGGTGCAGCGGTGCGGCCAGCCGGCTCTGCAAGCGGTGGTGGAGGTGTTGGACGAGTCCCCGCCCGCCCGCCCCTGGAGGGAGATCCAGGCTTTGATTGCCGGATCCCGGCTGGCCCCCGCAGTCAAGGCCCGCAGCCTCAAGGTCTTTGAGAAGCTGGCCCAGGCGGAGGCAAAAGTTCATCAGGTTCCCCTGGAAAAAGTGCATTTCCACGAGGTGGGGGCGGTCGATGCCCTGGTGGATATCGTCGGCACCTGTGTTGGTCTCGATTGGCTGCAGGTGGAGCAGGTGATCTCTTCTCCCCACCCCATTGGCGGCGGCTGGGTCAGCACCGAACACGGCCAGCTAGCGGTGCCCGTGCCGGCGGTGATTGAGCTGTGGGAAATGGGGCGTGTGCCAGTGTTCAGCAACGGCGTGGAAGCCGAGCTGGTCACCCCCACCGGCGCGGCCTTGGCGGTGGCGCTGGCAGAAGCGTTTGGGCCCTGTCCGCCGCTGCGGTTGGAAAAAGTGGGGCGTGGGGCCGGCAGCCGCGAGCTGCCCATTCCCAACATCTTTCGTCTCTGGATTGGCCAGTCCCAGGGGGAAGAGCCGACCGAGATCGTCTCGGTGTTGCAAACTCAGATTGACGACCTCAACCCTCAAGTGATTGCCTATACCTGCGAGCAGTTGCTGGCCCTAGGTGCCTGGGACGTGTTTACCCAGCCCATCACCATGAAGCAAGGGCGGCCGGGAGTGTTACTGACGGTGATCTGCCCGCCGGAGCGGGTGCCGGAGTGCCAAGATCTCATCTTCCGGGAAACCACCACCCTGGGCATCCGCCACTCCCAGCAGCAGCGCACCGTCCTGGAGCGAAGGATCGAGCGGGTGGAAACCCCCTACGGCCTGGTGGACATCAAGGTGGCCTGCCGCCACGGCCACATCGTCAACGCCCAGCCGGAGTTTCGCGACTGTGTGGCCCGCGCCCAAGAGTTCCGCGTGCCGGTCCAGACGGTGTGGCTGGCAGCCCAAGCGGCCTGGCAAAAGCGGCTGCAGGGGGATCCCGCCTAAGAAGGTTGGGCCTTGGACAAGCGCATGCTCGTGCATAAGATCTGGCTGGATATAAGGATTTATGGAGCCAGATCGGAAATGTTCCAGAGTAGGCAACGGGGCTCTTCCTCAGATTCCCGATGGATTGGCTCCTGTTGGACAGAGATGCGGATCCCTGACCTGCTAGCCTGAAAAATATCAATACCCCGCGCTCTTGCCGACAACCGCAACCATGGAATCCCAAGCCGCCCAATTTAACTTCGACCGCCAACTCTGGGATCGCTTTATCAGCGTAGCGCAACCCTACTTCTACCCGCCGGTGCGCTACGGGGGCTGGATCTTCTTCGGCTTGCTAGCAGCATCCATGGTGTTTGTGGTTGCCCTCATGTTTTTTGTCGAGATTGGGGTAACCCTGGTTGGACAGGCTCTTTTTCCAGAGTTCTTCCGCACCCTAGCAGCAGGCTTGGTCGAGCAAACAGAGAGGAATTTAGCCTCGCCGGTGCTATGGGTGGCCGCAGCCAGTTTGGCCCTGAGCAGCCTGGCCTTTGGGCTGGTGTGGCGCCAGATTTGCCGCCGTTGGCTGCAATGGGTGCTGCTGACCTTTTTGCTGTTCCTGTCGCTAACGGTAAACCGGCTGAACGTGATGATCAGCTTTATCTTCCGGTTTATCGACACGGCTCTGCAGCAAAAAGAAGAGAGCACCTTCTGGCAATTTTTGATCATCTATGGCGTGCTGATCATCTCCGCCATCCCCATTTTGGTTATTTACCGATATACACGGCTAAAGCTGGCCCTGTTTTGGCGGGAATGGCTGACCGACTACTTTCTGGATCGCTACTTTGATCGGCGGGCCTACTACGAGCTGGATTCCAACGCCGCTAACACAGAGATCGATAACCCTGACCAGCGCATCTCGGAAGATGTACGCTCCTTTACCGGCACCACTCTTTCTTTTTTGTTGGATATTCTTGACTCCATCCTCACCCTCTACGCCTTTACTGGGATTCTCTACAGCATTTCCCGACCCCTAGCGGTGGGGCTGGTTATCTATGCTACCATCGGCACCGGGATCGCCATTTTGGCCGGCCGCAAGCTGATTAAAATTAACTTCGATCAACTGCGCTACGAGGCCGACTTCCGCTACAGCCTAGTCCACGTGCGGGACAACGCCGAGTCCATTGCTTTTTACCAAGGGGAAGACCTGGAGCTGAGACAGATCTTGAACCGCTTTGCTGCCGCCTTGCGCAACTTTAATTTGCTGATCATCTGGCAGGCCATTATCGACATTTTTCAGTACGCCTATAACTATTTCACTCGCATTGTGCCCTACGTAATTGTGGCCCCCCTTTACTTTAGCGGCGTGCGCGATTTCGGCACCATTACCCAGGCTACCATCGCCTTTAGCCAGGTGCTGAGCGCCCTTTCGATTGTGGCCAACCAGATCCAGAGCATCTCCAGCTTTGCCGCCGGGATCAACCGCCTGGGATCCTTTTACGAAGCTTTGGAGAATCCTGCCCTGCGCCAGCTGCGCCCTCGAGAAAGTACCATCCAAACCCGCATTGCTCCCCAACTGGCCCTGCAGCAGGTGACTTTGCTAACGCCTAATTCGGAACGAACCCTGGTGCGGGATTTGTCCTTGACTTTAGAGGCGGGCCAACGGCTGCTGATTGTGGGAGCCAGCGGCAGCGGCAAGAGCTCCCTCCTGCGGGCCATTGCCGGCCTGTGGAACAACGGCCAGGGATCCATTGCCCGCCCCGATACCACCGAGATGCTCTTCCTGCCGCAAAAGCCCTACATGCTGCTGGGATCCCTGCGGGATCAACTGCTCTACCCGGGCCGCCGCCGGGATCTTAGCGACGCAGATCTCCTCCGGGTTTTGGCCCAGGTGAACCTGGCCGATTTGCCGGAGCGGGTGGGCGGCTTCGACGTGGAGAAAGATTGGGCTAGCACCCTCTCTTTGGGCGAACAGCAGCGCTTGGCCTTTGCCCGCATTTTGATTACTCAGCCCCGCTACGCCATTTTGGACGAGGCCACCAGCGCCCTGGATGTGGCCAACGAAAAGCTGCTCTACCTGCAACTGCAGCACCTCAACACCACCTACGTCAGTGTCGGCCACCGACCCACTCTCCTGGCCTACCACGATCTGGTCTTGGAGCTGCAGGGCAACGCTGCTTGGAAGCTCTGGTCGGCGGCAGACTACGGCGCCCGCCTGGCGCTGGCCGGCTAGAGATGCTGCCGCAGCTCTCAATCTGCGGCGGCACCCCTCACCCCCATCCTCTCTCCCTCTGGGAGAGGGGGGCAGGCTGTTCTAACCCCAACCCACAGAACTGGACGCGACCCAGGGGAGATGCTACCCTGTTTCACAGGTATTCCGACCGGATTACTGGAGAATCACATGACTCCCTTTGCCGCCTCTGAGGCCAAGCGCTCCAAGGTGGAGCAGATCAAAGCAGATAGCCACTTCCTGCGGGATCCCTTGCGGCAGGAGCTGGCCCAGGACACCACCCACTTCAGCGAGGCGGCGGTGCAGGTGCTCAAGTTTCACGGCGCCTATCAGCAAGACGACCGGGATCTGCGGCAGCAGCGGAAGCAGGAAGGTCTGGAGCGGGCCTACCAGATGATGTTGCGCACCCGCATTCCAGGGGGGCATGTGCCGCCACAGCTTTACTTGACCCTGGATCGGCTGGCGGAGGAGTACGGCAACGGCACTTTGCGGGCCACCACCCGGCAGACCTTTCAATTACACGGGATCTTGAAGCAAAACCTCAAGGCCACCATTGGCAGCATCATCCGGCAGATGGGATCCACCCTGGCTGCCTGTGGAGATGTCAACCGCAACATCACGGCGCCGGCTGCCCCCTACAAGAACCGGCCTGCCTACCGCTATGCCCAGGAGTATGCCCGCAAACTGGCAGATCTCCTGGCGCCGAAGACCTCTGCCTACTACGAGCTGTGGGTGGATGGGGAGCCAGTTCCCATCCCGCCGGTGGATCCGGAAGTCCGGGAAGCCGAGCAGTTTGTCGGCAATGGGGTAAGGCTGGAAGGGCCGGAGCCTCTGTATGGCCCAGTCTACTTGCCCCGCAAGTTCAAGACCGCCATCACCGTGGCTGGAGAGAACACGGTCGATATCTACGCCCAGGATCTGGGCCTAATTGTGCTCACCGACCGCAAGGGCAACCTCAAGGGCTTCAACATCGTGGTGGGCGGCGGCATGGGGCGCACCCACGGCAAGGAGGAGACCCAACCCCTTTTGGCCCAGAAACTCTGCTTTGCCCCGCCGGAAGCGGTGTACCGGATTTGCCAGGCGGTTTTGGCGGTGCAGCGGGATCACGGCAACCGCTACGACCGCAAGCAGGCGCGGCTGAAGTATCTGGTGCGCGACTGGGGGATCCGCAAGTTTCGCCGCGTGGTCGAGCAGTACCTGGGGGAAAAGCTATTGCCCTTCCGACGGATGCCCAAGTTTGTCCCCAATAGCGACGACTACCTGGGCTGGCACGAGCAGGGGGATGGCCGTTGGTTTTTGGGCCTCTCCATTGAAAATGGCCGCATCCAGGATACGCCGGAGCGGCAGCTGAAAACGGCCCTGCGCAAGATTGTGGAGGAATTTTCCCTGCACCTGCGGCTTACCCCCACGCAGGACGTGATCTTCATCGACATCGAGGAGGGCCAGCGAGAGGCCATTAACCAGATCCTCAAGTCCCACGGGGTGCTCTCCAAAGAGGAGATCCCGGAGCTGGTGCGGCTTTCCATGGCCTGTCCGGCGCTGCCCACCTGTGGCTTGGCCATTACCGAGTCGGAGCGGGCCCTGCCCACCCTGATCCGCCAGTTGGATCAGGTGTTGCGGGAGCTAGATCTGCAGGATTCGCCCTTTTTGGTGCGCATGACCGGCTGTCCCAATGGCTGTGCCCGCCCCTACTTGGCAGAGCTGGGACTGGTGGGATCCGCTCCCGATCACTACCAGATTTGGCTGGGGGCCAGCCCGCAAGGGGATCGCCTGGCTCAGCCGTTTCAGGATCGGGTGCACATCAGCCAAATTGTGCCTTTGATGAGGATTCTCCTGCAGCTCTACAAACAGGAGCGCCACCCCCAAGAGCGCTTTGGCGACTACTGCCACCGGGTGGGGATCCCCTACCTACAGGCCCAGGTGCAGCGGCTCCAGCAGGTTCAAAGCTAAGGGGACTGCCCCTCCCTTCCTCACTGAGGGCAAAGTGGGTCACTGGTTCAGGAGGCTGCTAGGCTTCCAGGGGAGCGAATGATAGAGTACAAAGAGGTTTTGTGCGAGCCCCTTCATGCCTCAGTCCAAACCTGACGAACCTTTCGTCCGCAAGGTCTTCAAAGCGCTGGTGCTGGTGGTCGGCGCAGCGATGTTCCTAAGCTTCTCCTTTGGCCCCATCCTCCAGGCGCTGGGGCCTTCGGACTCGCAAGACACCGCCAACTTGGTTACTGAGCAACTGCGGGCCCAGGCGGACGGCTACCGGGCTGTGCTGGAACGGGAGCCGGATAACCCCATCGCCCTGCGGGGGTTGATCGACACGCAACTGCAGCTCAACGAGCCGCAAGGGGCCATCGAGCCGCTGAAGAAGCTGGTGGAACTGGAGCCGGAAAATCGGCAACTGCGAGCTTTTTTGGCCCAGATTCAGCAAGATACAGGGGATCTGGAAGGGGCATTAGAGCAGCTCCAGATCCTTCACGAGAAGGATCCCAAAGATAGCCAAGTCCTGCAGGAGCTGGCCGACGTTCAACTAGCGCTGGGCCGCCCTTCTCAAGCCATTGAACTACTGGAGAACTATCTGAAGGAAGTCCCGGAAGATAACGATGTCCGTCTGCGCTTGGCCTTTATCTACGTCCGCAATAACCAGACGGAAAAGGCTGTCGCCCTCTACGACGAGATGATTGCGGCGGATCCCAGCGACTTTGCGCCCGTGTTGGGCAAAGCAATAGCCCTTAGCTCCGCCACCGATGAAAACCTACGGGCAAAAGCCCCGGAGCTATTTGAGCAAGCAGCCCGCCTGGCCCCACCCAAGCTGCGGGAGCAGATCCGGCAAGAGGCCGAGCTCTCTGCCCAAAGAAACCAGCCTCAGGCTGTTGAGAGCCAGGAGACTGCTCCCTGAGGAGAGTCGTCCCCCTCAAGACTCGGAGACCTCCTTGAGGGCCGCTTCCACCGAGGGATAGATCTCGAAGAGGGAATCTAGGTGGGTAACCTTGAGAACCAGCTTCGCTTGTTCTCCCAGGCTGCAGAGCTTGAGAGGACAGCCGGCAGCGGAACAGAGGCGTCTTGCCCACACCAAAGCCGACACCCCCCTACTGTCGATCAGCGGAACCTGACTTAGATCCAGCAAGAGATGTCTTGGTTTCTCGGCGAGAACCGTGCCCAGCTCTTGGCGCACCAGAACCGGATCCAGCTTTCCTGGCGGAAGCTTGACGAGGGTAACAAGGGATCCCTTGGGGCTGAGCCGGGTGGAAAGATTAACAAAAGGCTGAGAAAGTCAAGGGCGGGAGCCACATTGATTCTGAACCAAAGCCGCCGGGTTGGGTTCCGCCGGGCAACTTTTATTTGAGATGTGGGAAGGTAGCTCTAATGGATACGCACGGGATCCCGGATTGGTTGGGGGATGCGGCTGCCCTGGGTTTGTTGGCCCTGCAGATGCCGATGGCGGCGGTGTTGCTGGCGCGGCTGCTGCCCTCTTTGTGGCGCCCTTCCCCTCTGCCCCCTGGCCAAGCGGGGATCCCCTTCCCGACGGGCCTGGTCAGCGTCTTGCTGCCCACCCTCAACGAGGCCGAGCGCCTGGATCCCTGTCTGGAAGGGCTGCACCGCCAGGGAGCGGTTGTGCGCGAAGTTCTGGTGGTGGATAGCCGCTCCCAGGATGGCACCCGCGAAAAAGTGCTGCAAATGGCCGCGCGGGATCCCCGCTTTCGCCTCGTTACCGACGATCCCCTGCCCAGCGGCTGGGTCGGTCGCCCTTGGGCGTTGCACTATGGATTTCTCCAGTCGGATCCCGCCTCTGAGTGGATCTTGGGCATTGATGCCGACACCCGCCCCCAGCCGGGCCTGGTGGAGCGGCTGCTGGAAACTGCCCAGGCCAAAAAGCTGGATCTCATCACCCTGGCGCCGCAGTTTATCCTGCAGCACTGGGGGGAAGGCTGGCTGCAGCCAGCTCTTTTGACAACCCTGATCTACCGCTATGGGGCGGCAGGGGAGACTCCCCACTTGCCGGAGCGGACGATGGCCAATGGGCAGTGTATGTTGGTGCGCCGCTCGGTGCTGGAAGCCATGAACGGCTATACCCTGGCGCGGGCCTCCTTTTGCGACGATGTCACCCTGGTGCGGCAGATCGCGGCAGCCGGCTTTAAAGTAGCTTTTTGCGACGGTCGGCACCTGCTCAAGGTGCGCATGTACACCTCTTTGGCCGAAACTTGGCGGGAGTGGGGCCGATCCCTGGATTTGAAAGACGCCACCCCCAGGGCCCAACTGTGGGGGGATATGGCCCTGCTGGTGCTTACCCAAGGGATCCCACTCTTGGCAGTGGGGGGGCTGGGGATCAAGGCCGGGCTGGGGTTCCCCTTTTCCCTAACAGAGCAAGTGTTGTTGGGGCTCAACCTGGGCTTGCTGGCCCTGCGACTGGGGGTGCTGATGGGCATTCGCGGCTCTTATCAGGATCCCCCCTGGACGTTTTGGGCTTCGCCGCTGGCGGATCCCTTGGCTGTCCTGCGGGTGATCTTGTCAGCCCTCAGCCGCCCCCGCTCTTGGCGCGGGCGCACCTACTAGTCGACTGCCTCAGGATCTCACCTGCCCCGCGAAGCGCAGCGGAGTGACAGCAGGCGCAAGCGAGTGTTGGGTGGCCCTCAAATAAGGCAACCCCTGATCGAGTAAGCCTAGCTGCACCGCTCTTTCAACAGGGTAGTTTGTGATCACTAGCTCCGTGATTTTGCCTCGTTTTGTCCCCTTGCAGTTGATAGCCCGGTTTGCTTGAACTTCATCAATAGCAAAGAAGGGCATAGCGTACAAAGAGCGAATGATTGCGGTGTCAGAATTAGAAAGCATGATGTACACCTTATTCTTGCTTAAGTCAATGCAAATGTCTCGTAATCGCTCTTGATCCTCTAGGCCGAAGCCACTGGCATGATAGGAGGTAAAGTTTGATGTTTGCGAGACAGGAACGTAAGGCGGGTCGAAATACACCCAGTCGCCTGGCTTGGCCCTCTCAACAACCGTATCAAATGGCACGCACAAAATTTCAACATTTTGTAGAGCAAGGGATGCAGCTAAAAGATTGTCCTTGTCTAGATACTTTGGAGCTTTATATCGCCCAAAAGGAACATTGAACTTTCCTTGCCGATTGACGCGATACAAACCATTATAGCCTGTCTTGTTCAGGTAAATCATGCGCGCTGCTCGTCCTACAAGACCCATTGACCAAGGATCTTTCTCTCGAATCTGGTAATAAAAACTTTCATTGTGTGGAAATTCGGAGAGTAGTTGAATAACTTCCCAAACATGATCGCGAATAGCCAGGTAAGTATCTATCAGCTCAGCGTTGATATCGGAAAGGATCGCCTGTTTGATTTTGCATTCTCTATACAGGCGAAAGAAAAGCGCGCCACTCCCAACAAAAGGCTCGTGGTAAGTTCTGAAATAGACCGGCATCCGCTCTAATAGGGCGTCTGTCAGTTGTGTCTTGCCACCGGCCCATTTTAGAAAAGGTCGCGGAAGAAGCAAATCGCTCATGTTACAATCCAAAATACAAACGTAACCAATCTTCTAAATCGCTGAACCAAACCACTTTCTCAGTAGACATCAGTTATCCTTGCATGTTCTTTGAAAACCCTTCGCCGTCAATTACCTCGATCCCTGGAATAGGCCAGTGCTCCATATCTTGAATGGTTGCAGGGATCTTCTCTTCCGCTGTGCCTGACGTCGCCTGAAACTTACACTCCACTCCCAGTCGCTTGCCGCTTTTTTCATCGCTAATGACCACATCAATATACCGCTGTTGCCCCCACAGCCTTCGTGCTGGTCTTCAATCCAAGAGATTGTGCCAGAGCAACAACTCGCTGCTTTAATTCGTCACCACTTTTAGGCGCTGTTCTTTTTCCTGACATAGAGAAAACTCCTCACAGACAATCAGCTTCGTTTGTTTTCACCACCCCTGCGCTCTCCCATCGCCACCCAACTCCCGAAGCTTTGCGGCTAGGCGCTGCTGTTCCTGACGGACTTGGGCGAGGGCTGCTACTGCCGCTCCTGCCCTACTTGTTCAATTCCCCCAGAAGCAAATTCCCGTCGGCAGTCCACCACTGCAAGTAGGTGGCTGTGGTTTCTACTTTTTGTCGGTGCCACACCCTCAAGAACCAGCCGATCTCCGGAGTCCAGTAGCAGTGGTTTTCATCTGCTGTTGCAGAAGCACATAGCAACCTTAATACAGATTAGTGATCGGGGGCAAGATGGATTTAATGCAGGGGCTCGTGGATTTCGTAGACAGCAACCCCGATCTCCGAGAGCTGGGGCAAGCCTTAGCTGTCAAAACAACACTCCAAGGCCATACTCACCCCTAGGTCTGTGACGTGTTGCAAGTGTCACCAAGCTTTATCAGCAACCGGAACTTATACTCCCAAACCAAGGAGCTGCTGGACTTGCTCTAGCTTATCGAGGCTCAAAGCCCTATCTCTCTCCCGAATAAAAAGCTGCTGCTATTGCGATGAGCTGAAGGAAAGTTTAGAAGAGGCAGTCCCAGAAGAATGAGGAAGCAGTTGCTCAAAAAAAGAGATACGGCATAAGGCAAAAGAGTAGAAGCTCCTGATGGACAAGGGGGAGCTAACAGTGTTTATGGTAGATGAGCGTCACCCGCTATGAGGTTACCTTTGTGGATAGAGGTGGGGGGTAAAGGAGAACAGATTGCGGCCGATATTAAGAATATCAGGGGGAGGCGAAGTTACTTTGGGGCATTAGATTATGACAAGAGAGAGTTTCTGTTGCAAGTATATAATAAGGCAGATTCTCAAAGCATGAGAGCGTTTATAGAGTACTTAAGACTTGAGAAAAAAGAACAAAGGATAGCGATTTTTTGGGATGGGTCGGACTATCGTTGCTGTAAATAGGTTAGGGCGTATTTAGAAGAAGTGAGCCAGAGGTTAAGAGAAGAGGAGTGGCCAGTCAGGTGCATTCTTTTTGTTCCTTATACAACGGAACAGAATTTTGATTTTCCTATCATGAATATCTTAGGAATGCTACGATCAGCAGGGAAGTTACAGGAGCTATGCTATGCTGGGGTGTTAGTCATCGAAATCAGCATGCGTGTCCATTACTTACAACATGTGCCCTTTGAAGGTCTGGGCTATATAGAGTCCTGGCTCAAAGCCAAGGAATACCCTGTAACGGGCACAAGGTTTTTTGAATCGACGAGATTGCCGAGCCTAGATGAATTTGACATGCTCATCGTCATGGGTGGCCCCATGAGTGCCAATGACGAAAGTGCATTTCCTTGGCTAGGTCAGGAGAAGGAGTTTATCCGCAATGCCATCGAGGCCGGCAAGTCCATTTTGGGCATCTGTCTGGGGGCGCAACTGATTGCCAGCGCAATGGGTAGCCGAGTGTTTCCAAATCGTGTTAAGGAAATAGGCTGGTGGCCGGTACGAGGGGTACAGCCCCCTGATGAGCTAACCTTTCGCTTCCCGCCCTCGATTGAGGTTTTTCACTGGCACGGGGAAACCTTCGAGCTGCCCTCTGGTGCAATTCACCTTGCCAAGAGCGAAGGCTGTGAGAACCAGGCCTTTCAGCTTGGACGCTCAGTGATCGGCCTCCAGTTTCACTTGGAAACCACGCCAGAATTGGTGCAAGGGCTTGTCTCCCACTGCCGCAACGAACTGTTGCCATCTACCTATGTGCAGTCGGAAGCAGAGATCCTCTCAGCCTCCCCTGAGAAGTACCAAGCCATAAACCGTCTAATGGGCGAGGTTCTCTCCTTTCTCTGTCGCTCCGATCCCTAGGCCCCGCGCTGCGCTCTAGAGAGCGGCCAAAGCCGTAAGATGCAGATCTGCAAGCCAAAGTTCCAAGAGGATAGACGTGGGCCATCAGGTTTTGGGACTGGGGATCGCGGGTTGGTCGGCTGCACGGCTGCTGCGGGCCCAGGGAAAAGAGGTGTGGGTCTGGGACGAGCAGGATTCGGAGCTCTTGCGGCAACGGCAGGCGGAGCTGGAACGGGAAGGGATCCCTGTCCACTTGGGCCAGCCTTTTCAACTGCTGCCGGGAGTGAAGCAGGTGGTGGTCAGCCCGGGCATTGCCTGGGATCACCCGCTGCTGCAAGAGGCGCGGCGGCAAGGGATCGAGGTGGTGGGAGAGGCGGAGCTGGCCTGGCCGTTTCTTGAGCACCTGCCTTGGGTGGGGATCACGGGCACCAACGGCAAAAGCACCACCACGGCCCTGGTGGCGGAGATGTTCAAGGCGGCAGGGCTCGAAGGGATCCCCTGCGGCAACATCGGCTTACCTCTGTCGCAAGTGGCTCTAGAAACCTGGCAAGGGCGGCGGCAGCCGGCTTGGATCGTGGCAGAGCTGAGCAGCTACCAACTAGAAGCCAGCCACCACCTGATGCAGAGCTCCCCCGGCAGCCCGCCCCGCATTGGGGTGTGGACAACTTTCACCCCCGATCACCTAGAGCGGCACGGCACCCTGGAGCGCTACGCCGGCTTTAAGGCGCGGCTGCTGCAGCGGGCCCAGTGGCGGGTGGTCAACGGCGAGGATCCCTACCTCTTTCGCCGCCGGCAGGACTGGGAAAACACCTACTGGGTTTCGCTGCAAGATCCGCAAGCGGATGTTTTCCTGCGGGGGAGCACTCTTTACATCCAGGGAGAAGCGGTAGCCGAGCTGGAGGATTTTGCCGAGCGCTGCCCAGGCTCGCACAACTTGCAGAACCTGCTCCTAGCGGCAGCGGCTGCTCATCTGGCCGGGATCCCCAACACTGCCATTCAAGGAGCCATCCGCTCTTTTGCCGGCATGCCCCATCGCCTGGAGCGGGTAGCCCAAATCCAGGTGGGATCCACCCCCATCCGCTTTGTCAACGACAGCAAAGCCACCAACTACGAGGCCGGCTGGGTGGCCCTCAACGCCCTCTCCCCGCCCATCATCCTCATTGCCGGTGGAAGGGCCAAACAGGGGGACCCCTCAGCCTGGCTGCGGCTTATTCAGGCTAAGGTGGCCCGCGTGTTGCTGATTGGGGAGGCTGCCCCTGCCCTGGCCCAGGCCCTCCAGGAGATCCGCTATACTGACCTCGAGATCCTGCCAACGCTAGATGTGGCGGTGGAAAGGGCTTTTGTAGCTGCTTGCTCCCTAGCGCAAGCCCTGGACAATCCGGCCCAGCCCATCACCGTCTTGCTCTCGCCTGCTTGTGCCAGCTTTGACCAGTACTCCAGCTTTGAGCACCGTGGCCACCACTTCCGCGCCTGCTGCCAAGCCCTTGTGGGATCCCTGGAATGCTGAAGCCCGCTGGCTGCGCTGGCTGACGCTGGTCTGGTTGGGGATGGGACTAGCGATGCTGTTTTCCGCCTCCTACCCGGTGGCGCAGCAGACTACCGGCGATGGCCTCTATTTCTTTAAGCGCCAGGTGCTCTGGTCAGGGCTGGGGCTGGTCTGCTTCACCATCCTAGTGCGCATCCCCTTGCAGCGCTGGTTCCCCTGGGCCGGAATCCTCTGCCTGCTGGGCATTGGCTTGGTCTGGGCCACCCACGTGCCAGGGCTGGGGGTTTCCCGCCTGGATGCCAGCCGCTGGTTGGATCTAAAGGTGATCCCGATTATTCAGCCTGCGGAATTGCTCAAGCCCCTGTTGGTGCTGCAGGGATCCTGGGTGTTTGGCCGTTGGTTTTACCATCCCCTCTGGTTTCGCGGCGTCTGGGTCGGGCTCTTTGCTTTAGCGCTGCTGGGGATCCTCATCCAGCCCAACTTGGGTACCACCGCCATCTGCGGCCTTACCCTCTGGGTCATGGCCTGGACGGCTGGGCTCCCCCTTTTTACCCTCTTGGCTACCGCGGGACTGGGGATCTTGGCGGCTGGGGTGAGCATTCTCAGCAAAGACTACCAGCGGCGGCGCATCTTAGCCTTTTTGGATCCCTGGGGGAATGCTCAGGGGGACGGCTACCAGTTGGTGCAGAGCCTTTTGGCTATTGGCTCAGGTGGCTGGTGGGGCAAAGGCTATGGTCTTTCCCTACAAAAGCTGTTCTACCTGCCCATCCAGTACACGGACTTCATCTTTGCTGTGTATGCAGAAGAGTTTGGCCTGGTGGGATCCCTTTTCTTCCTGGGGCTATTGAGCGCCTACACCTGGGTCAGCTTGCGGGTTATGCGGCGCTGTCTCGACCTGCCTGCCCGGCTGGTGGTCTGCGGCTGTCTGATGTTTTTGGTAGGGCAGGCACTGCTGAATATCGGCGTGGTCAGCGGCCTACTGCCGACTACAGGGGTGCCCTTGCCCCTGTTTAGCTACGGCGGCAGCTCGATCCTGGCGGGGCTGATCATGGCGGGGCTGTTGGTCCGGGCCGCCCGCGAGGTGGGCTAAGGCCTGTAAGCTTCTCACTCAGCAGCCAGTAGATAAAGACTTGGGGGTTCAGAGGGGATCAATCGGTAGGGATCCGCCTGGTTAAGCTCTCGACAGAGGTGAGCAAAAGACTGGAGACCTTCAAGGCGCTCGGTGAGCTCGCTGAGGGTATCTAGGTATTCGGCTAAAGCAGCTTGGGAAAGGTGCCAAGACTTGTCCAGCTCCTGGAAATAGGTCATCTGGAACTCGACGGAGAGGTTCTTTTCTCTGAGGAAGCGCTGCTCCGGCGTAAGGGCTCGGTCGAAGGGAGAAAGACGAGCAATGCGCTGGATGCGCTCGCTAGAGATGCGGCCAGCGAAGCCAGAAGCCTTGTACGTATAGGCCGTCCGGAGCTGAGGCCGATCTGCTGGCAAGAGAGCTGCACACCACCTTTCGCTCAGTTCCCGGAAACGAGGGACCTCGAAGTTTAGGACATCAACAGCATCTTGAAGGTACCCATGTTTAAGCAGAAGCTGGGATTCCGCCGCTAGGGAAACCGCCCAACCCTTGAGAGCAATATCGCTGAGCAATAGGCAGTGGACCTGGCGCTCAACAGGGATCTGATGGGCTTGGTCAGAGAAAAAAATTCGGATATTTCCTGTCCTTCCTCGATGCTGTTCTCGAGGTTAAGTAGCCACGACCTCAGCTCCTTACAGCCTTTTAATTAAAATAGGGTACAGGTATTCAAGAGGAAGGAGAGAAAGGAATGCCGACTCATTCTTTGGATTTGCGGCAAAGAGTTGTAGCAGCCTACCAGGCAGGTAACACCTCCATCCGCCAGGTAGCTAAACGCTTCATGGTTACCAAAAGAACAGTACACCGCTGGGTGCGTCAGTACCAACAAACTCAAGATTTAGCCCCTAAGAAAGCAGGCACCAAGCGAGTGGGCATTTTGGAACAACATCGGCAGGAAGTGATGGCAATTATTACAGAACACCCAGACTTCTACCTGTGGCAGTATCAAGAACTGTTGCGCGAGCGCTTAGGAATCAATGTAAGCATCGTCACGATACA